>JBCDDI010000196.1:0-6695 GCA_039180365.1 Pseudomonadota bacterium | reverse complement strand
GCTTTTTTCGCTGAAGGCTCTTTTTTCGCTGAAGGCTCTTTTTTCGCTGAAGGCTCTTTTTTCGCTGAAGGCTCTTTTTTCGCTGAAGGCTCTTTTTTCGCTGAAGGCTCTCAGCCCGCCACAGGGCGGAGGACGTCGATCTGGTCCGTGTAGCCCGGGAAGAGGATGGTGTCGGAAGCACCGCTCTTCAGCTCCGGATGATCAAGATTGAAATGCAGGCCTCGGCTTTCCTGGCGAGCCAGGGCACAGCGGACGATAAGCTCCGCGACCGTGGTGAGATTCCGCAGTTCGATGAGATCGTTGCTGACTCGGTAGTGGCTGTAATACTCGTGGATCTCCGCCTTGAGCATATCGATCCGCCGCTGCGCCCGCTCCAGGCGCTTGTCCGTGCGAACGATGCCGACGTAGTCCCACATGAAACGGCGCAGCTCCTCCCAGTTGTGGGCGATGATGACGTCCTCATCCGAATCGGTGACCTGGCTTTCGTCCCAGTGCGGGATGTCGGCCTCGATTGGGGACTCGTGGAGGTGGGCGCGGATCTGCGCTGCTGCAGCTTCACCGAAGACCAGGCATTCGAGGAGCGAGTTACTCGCCAGGCGATTGGCGCCATGGAGACCCGTACAGCTGACTTCGCCGATGGCATAGAGACCGGGGACGTCCGTGGCGCCGTTTTCGTCAACGAGAACGCCACCGCAGGTGTAATGGGCGGCCGGTACGACGGGGATGGCCTCCCGGGTGATGTCGATACCGAATTCCGCGCAGCGGGCCATGATCGTTGGAAAGTGGGTTGCAATAAATTCCGGTGGGCGATGGGAAATGTCGAGGTACACACAGTCCAGGCCCAGGCGCTTCATCTCGTGGTCGATGGCGCGGGCGACAACGTCCCTCGGCGCAAGCTCCTGGCGTTTATCGAAGCGGTTCATGAAGCGTTCGCCGTCCGGCAGGCGCAGCACGCCACCCTCGCCGCGAACGGCCTCGGAGATCAGGAAACTTTTTGCGTGCGGGTGGTACAGGCAGGTCGGATGGAACTGATTGAACTCCATGTTTGCCACGCGACAGCCCGCCCGCCAGGCCATGGCAATGCCGTCACCCGTGGAGCTGTCCGGGTTGCTTGTATAGAGATAAACCTTGCTGGCGCCACCGGTGGCCAGGATCACAAAGCGGGCTTGGAACAGTTCAACGTGGCCGCTGGTCCGGTTCAGCACGTAGGCCCCAGCGCAGCGATTGGGGATGCGGCTGAATTTATTCAGGTTAATGAGATCGATGGCGACGCGATCGTTAATGAGATCGATGTTTGGGTGGTCGAGTACCCGCTGCGTCAGGGTCTCGGTGATCGCCTTGCCGGTAGCGTCGGCCACGTGGAGTATGCGCCGGACCGAGTGGCCACCCTCACGGGTCAGGTGAAACTCGTTATCGGTGCTGTCGAAGCTCACCCCCCAGCGGCCAAGCTGAGCAATGGTGTTTGGCCCTGCAGCGACCGTTTTGGTTACCACAGCTTCGTCGCAGAGGCCGGCACCCGCCACCAGCGTGTCGCTGACGTGTGCTTCTACGCTGTCTTCAGGATCGATGACGGACGCCACACCGCCCTGGGCCCAATGCGAGGAGGCGCTTTCCAGGCCACCCTTACAGAGGACGGTGACCCGGGCATGATTCGCCAGATGTAAAGCAGCAGTCAGGCCGGCGGCACCGCCGCCGATAATGAGCACGTCGGTCGAAAATCGCTGGGTCATCGCTCGGTCTCGCTGGGTGATGGGGCCTTTTCCCCGGGCTCTGCCCCCGGTCTGATTTTCCGGCTTTTTGCCGGTTTCTTTCCTGAACGGGGAACCTCACGTGCGTTCGGACGTCTCTAGTATAAATGCCTGACAGCCGTCAGAATAAGCGCCCTTCAGCGCGAGGATCACTCCCTTTTGGCCAAAGATACAGACAAAGAACTTGTCCGTCGCGTTCAGCAAGGGGACAAGCGGGCCTTTGATCTGCTCTTCGGCCGCTACCAGCACAAGATTCTGAGTCTGGTGAGTCGCTACCTGCGTGACCCGCAGGACGTTGAGGACGTGACCCAGGAGGCTTTCATCAAAGCCTTCAAGGCACTGCCAAGATTCCGCGGTGACAGCGCCTTTTATACCTGGCTGTACCGCATCGCCATCAATACGGCGAAGAATCACCTGGTGGCCCGGAGTCGCCGGCCTCCCGGGACCGACGTGGACGTCGAAGACGCCGAATTCATGGACGGTGCTGATCAGCTGAAGGAGGGGGAGAGCCCCGAATCGGCTCTGGCCCGGGACGAACTGTCCGCCGCAATCGATGAGGCCATAGGGAAGCTGCCCGACGATTTGCGCAGTGCGGTAACTCTTCGGGAATTTGACGGTCTAAGCTACGAGCAAATCGCGGAAATCATGGATTGTCCCGTCGGGACGGTCCGTTCGCGCATTTTCAGAGCACGGGAGAGCATCGATCTGCACATATCGCCGCTGCTGAGTCGTCGGTCCCAGGCCGGATGAAGCGGGAAGATCGCTGCCGTAATAAACAAACGAGTGAGACTTGGTTAGACAATGTCTGAAAAACTGAAAGAGTCGCTATCTGCCGTCATCGACGGTGAGGCGGATGAGTTCGAGCTGCGTAGAGTGCTCGATGAAATCGGAAAGGATGAGACCCTCACCGCAAGCTGGGAGCGTTATCACATGATTGGCGCAGCCATGCGCCGGGAGCCAGTGCAGGATTCGGTGATGATGCGGGAACGCGTCTGGGCGGAAGTACGCGCTGGCGGTGACGTGCAGGCCGCGCCCATGGTCGATGTCCCGGAAGCGGCAGCGGTTGGTCACGCTACTCGAACCGGCTTGTCGCGCTGGACGGGTGTTGCGGTGGCAGCCACCGTTGCCCTCGCCGTGGTCATCGGCTTCAGTCTGCCGGGCGGGTCTGACCCTGCATCCGTGGAGCTGGCTGATAGTGGGGTGGATACGACCGTTGCCTCGCAGGAAGCCGCCATCGATCTGGCCGTTGGGCTCAATGCGGAAGCGACAGACCTCGATCAGCAGCGTGTTGACGCCTACATGGTTCGGCACCTGCAGAACCGCGGTATGAACGGTCCGGGCATCGAGTTCGCCAAAATGGTGTCTTACGAGCGGCGTTGAGTGGGCCGGACTCGGCCGAGTCAGGATGAGTTGGGGAAAGTGGCAACCTTGAGAGATCTGCTTTGAGCGTGCTGAGAAAAGCACCGGTGCGGTCCCCGTTTCGGGAGTATCGATGGCCGCGCCGGTCAGCGGCGCTGCTGTTGACGCTCGCGGTCGCTATGGGTGTCGCAGGGCCCTCCAGTCTTTCGGCGGTAGCTGCCGAGCAGGACCCGCGAGCGCTGCTCGCGGGTATGAACGATGCGTTCAACAGTCTCAGTTATGACGGCGTATTCAGCTACTTCAGCGGGGCTGAACTTGCGAGCCTGCGCATCGTGCATATGGTTGTAGACGGTGAACAGCATGAACGCCTCATTCACCAGAACGGCGCCCCTCGCGAGATCGTTCGTCGCGGCGAAGAGGTGGTCTGCATTCTCATGCCGGGTGACGACCTGCTGTCTCTCGAATCGAGCCTTCCCGCCGGGCCCTTCGCGCGGTCTTTCGTACGCCGCTACGATGAGATCTCCGAAAATTACGACCTGCGCTACTTTGGCGAAGATCGAATTGCCGATCGCGCAGCCATGCGGCTGGCAGTGGTGCCCCTCGACGACAATCGTTTTGGTTATCGGCTCTGGCTTGATCAGGAAACGCATCTGCTGCTGAAATCCGAACTTGTCGGAACCGACGGTCGGCCGCTGGAGATCTTTCAGTTTAATACCCTCGTTATCGGCGAGGGCGTGGACCCCCGGTCCCTTGATCCGAGCGGTCGCGAGGAGCTTGCGAAAGTCAGCAACTTCACCCTCGACTCGCAGCCATCGGTGCCGGTGGCGACGGACCTGCGCTGGTCCGCGGCCTGGCTCCCGGATGGCTTCGCCATGGCCAGCACCAGTACCCGGCGCACCATGGGCGATGACAAATCTGTAAACACGATGATGTTCTCCGATGGCCTTGCGGCGTTTTCCGTTTTCATCGAAGACATGCCGCCTGCGGGCGCAGCAGACATGGTCTCCCGGAATGGCGCGACGGTGGCGGTAACCACCCTGACAAAGGGACCGGACGCTGCTGCGCACCTGGTGACCCTGGTCGGTGAGCTGCCAACAGCAACCGCCAAGCGGATCGCCCAGTCCATCCGGTTTCAGTAGCAACCCGGCTTATGCTGCAGCGTGATCGCCGGCTCGAGCGTCAGGGGCACATTCTCTCCTCGGCGGATGGATGCGCGACGATCGAGGTAGACGTACCATGCGCGGGTTGTGCCGCACCTTGTGGTACCCCGCAGCGTCCTCGGCAGCTAGCTCTCACAGCACTTTCAACTGCGACAGGTGATGATGAGGTTCAGCTGTCCGTAAGCGCTCGTGCGCTTAATACGGCCGTGTTCGGGGCCTTCGGGCCGGCGCTGGTGCTGTTCGGCGCCCTGGCCCTCGTGGCACCCCGATCACCCGCTGCGGCGGTGATTCTGGGTCTCCTCGGGTTGCCGCTGGCGCTGGTGCTGGGCGGTCACCTTGCCGCACGAGGCGCTGCGCTTCTGGACCTGCGCGTCAGATCGGAAATCGGCAAGACCGATAAGAGCGCTGGACTATCGGGCGAGATCTCGACAGGAGATCGGCCCATCAGAAATCAGGAAGTACGATGATCGGAGCAACAACGCTTATCCATGGTAAGCCCAGGGCGGGAATCCTCGGATTCTGCGCGGGGCTTTTAACGCTCTTAAGCCTCGCGGTAACTCCTGCCGCCGATGCCCGGTCCCTGCCGGATTTCACCGAGCTTGTTGAAGCCAATGGTGCTGCCGTCGTCAATATCTCCACGGTCCGGCGTCTTGAGGACCGCGATGGGGCTCGACCGCGGAGCCGCAACGAAGAACTTGACGAGTTTTTTCGACGCTTCTTTCCGCCGGACCGTGGTTCGCCGCAACCTTTTCAGCGGCCCCGGTCTCTGGGCTCGGGTTTTGTACTCGGCGATGGCTACGTGCTGACAAATAACCACGTGGTCGAAGGGGCTGACGAGATCCTGGTGCGCTTTTCCGACCGCCGGGAACTGACGGCGGAACTCGTTGGCGCTGACCCGCGCTCGGACCTCGCGGTTCTGCGGGTGGATGAAACGGACCTTCCTTCGGTCACCCTGGGTGATTCTGAGAAGTTAAAAGTGGGCGAGTGGGTGCTCGCGATCGGGTCACCGTTCGGCTTCGACTACTCTGTTACGGCGGGCATCGTCAGTGCCAAAGGCCGATCGCTGCCAACGGAGCTGAATGAAAACTATGTGCCGTACCTGCAGACGGACGTTGCCATCAATCCTGGAAATTCAGGCGGGCCGCTGTTTAACCTCGACGGTGAAGTGATCGGCATCAACTCGCAGATTTATTCGAACTCCGGCGGCTTCATGGGCGTGTCTTTTGCGATTCCCATCAATGTCGCCATGGAAGTGGTGGATCAGCTGAAAGAGTCGGGGCGGGTGTCCCGGGGCTGGCTGGGCGTCATGATTCAGGACGTGGATAAAGATCTCGCCGAGGCGCTCGGTCTCGAACGGCCCCACGGGGCGCTGATCTCCAGGGTCCTCGATGGATCTCCGGCGGAAACCGGTGGCATCCTCGAGCAGGACATCATCACTGCCATCAACGACCACCCCATCGATTTTTCTTCAGAGCTGCCACACTTTGTCGGTCGCATTCGCGCCGGCAGCGAGGCCGATCTCGACGTGATCAGAAACGGTGAACCCATCGAACTCAAACTGACCATCGGTGAAGCGCCGGAACGGGGCGAACCCGTTGTGAGCAGCCGTCCCGCTGAGGAGGGCGGCTCCTCGAGGCTGGGACTGACCGTAGAGCCGGTCGATGATTCGGTGCTCGAGCGGCTTTCCATCAGCGGCGGCGTGCGCATCACTGACGCGAGTGGCTCTGCCCGCGAGAGCGGTCTGCGACCGGGAGACATTGTGACCAAGCTCGACAATCAGGCGGTAACGGATCCGGCGAGCTTCTTCGCCATTGCCGATGATCTGGACCCGGGTCGCTCCGTGGCCGTGCTCGTAATCCGCGGCCAGGCGCCTCTTTTCTTAGCCCTCAGAGTGCCCGACTGAGCGGTCATTACCTCGCCTGGCATAGACAGAGACGGCGTGTGAGATAGCCTCAGATAAGCTAAACTCGCGCGCCGGCGGGCAGCAGGCCACCGCGGCTCGGCGTCTCACCGAAACATTTCCCCAAAACAGACGGCAACGACGAAAACCGTGTCCGAACCCGATCGTATCCGGAACTTCTCCATCATCGCCCACATCGATCACGGCAAGTCGACGCTGGCCGACCGCCTCATCCAGCTCTGTGGCGGCCTCTCAGAGCGGGAGATGGAAGCGCAGGTCCTAGACTCCATGGACCTCGAACGGGAACGGGGCATCACCATCAAAGCGCAGAGCGTTACCCTCGATTATCAGGCCGGAGACGGTGAGACCTATCAGCTGAACTTCATCGATACGCCCGGGCACGTGGATTTCAGCTACGAAGTCTCCCGTTCCCTGGCGGCCTGTGAGGGGGCACTGCTTGTTGTGGACGCGGCCCAGGGTGTGGAAGCGCAGTCCGTGACGAACTGTTATACGGCCATCGATCAGGGC
>JBCDDI010000195.1:0-6707 GCA_039180365.1 Pseudomonadota bacterium | reverse complement strand
CCGCTCAGCAATGCGGGTACCGGCAGCATTCAGGGCGAGACGATTCTTGATCCGAGCGTCCGGAACAGCGTATCGGCCACGCTGATCATCTGCGCGGAGGCCTGATAAGCCTGCTGAAAGCGCAGCATGTTGGCCGCCTCTTCGTCGAGGTTCACTCCGGAGGTTGCCAGCTGATCATTCAGGGCCCGCTCGGTAATGGCTGTCTGCGCCGTAAGATTGATGCCGCTGCGGCGGGTTTCCGTGGCGACTTCGGAGACCAGGCTCTCGAACCGTTCTCGGACGCTGACGTTGCCCCCTGCGAGGATGCCGCCGTCAAAGGCCGCGGTCAGCGCCTGCGCGTTGCGATTGTCGCCAACGCCGCCGGCATTCGAGGTCACGGTGAATTGATCGCCAACCTCCGGCGCACCGCTGATGTTCACCCGCCAGCCGTTGATGTCGATGTCGGCACCGGCCGTATAGGCAAAACTACCGGCACCGTTGACGCTGAACGTCGCAGGCCCGGTGAATTCGATGGTCACGCTGTCGAGCAGGTTCGGATCGCTCGGATCAAGAATCGTCTCGCCCTGAATGCTGCCGGTACCCGCATTGCTGAGCGGTCCACTGGCCACAACAGGCAGCGCCGCCGCCAGGGCACGTGGATCCGTAAGCGCAACGGTGAAGGTCCCGGCCGCTTCCGCCGTTGGCCGCAGCAGGAAGCTGTCTCCGGCTGCGGGCGGGCTCGTCACCACAATCTCCAGACCATCGGCCACAAAGGGGTCGAGGGCCGTGCCGGTACCAGCGAGCGCTACCGCGGCGCCGGTATCTGATCGAGTGAGCGTATAGCTGCCGCCATCAAAGGCGAGCAGATAGTCGGTGTTCGTCAGGCCGCCAACATCGGCTACCGTGAGGTCCACGGCACCCGTACCCGTGTTGCTGGACGCCCCGTAAACGACCGGCTGACCCAGGGAGAAGATGTCGCCCCCAAGGTTGCCATCAAGATCCATACCCAGGGAATTCTGCTCGTTGAGCGCCGACGTCACTGCCGTAGCAAGCTGCCCGAGCGTGTTTTGAGTGGGGTTCAGCATCTCGCGACGGAAGTCGAGAAGGCCGCCAATCTCACCCCCCTGAACGTCAGGGAGGATCACGTTGCCGCCCGTTGCGGTGACCAGAGCAATCTCGGCGTTCGCCGCCGGAAAGTCACCGCCGACCAGGGCCAGCTCATTGGAGTCCGGCCCCAGCACGAGGGCCTGGCCGCTACCGACAAAAACGCTCACGGAGCCATCGTTCTGCGGCACCACGTCTATGGCGATCTGTTCCGCCAGCTGATTAAGCACCACATCCCGCTGATCGAGGAGATCGTTTGCGGGTGCGCCGCCGGCCGCCGCTTCAGCGTCACGGATCGCAAGATTCAGATCAGCCACGTTCGCCGCCAGCGTATTTACCTGCGTGAGCGACGACTGCAACCTTGCCGTTACCTCGCCATTCAGCCCGGTGAGGCGACTGTCGAGGGTAGAAAACCGGTCCGCAAGCACTTCCGCCTGCGACAGCGCCACCTGCCGGGCGCTGACGGAAGAAGGATTGTCCGCCACGGTCTGGAGGGCGGAAAAGAAGTCCTGCATGGGCTGGGACAGTCCGGAATCCGGGCTCGCCAGCAGGGAATCGATGCCGCCGGCCATGCCGTTCAGGGCTGTCAGGCGGGACTCCTCCGTTAAGTTGTTGCGCAGGGAGTCGACTCGAAACTGATCGAGAATCCGCACCACACCCTGAGGCTGAACGCCGCGGCCGATATAGCCCACACCCACGTTCTGTGCGGGCATGGTGCCGAAGTTCACACGCTGGCGGCTGTAGCCTTCGGTGTTCACATTGGCGATGTTGTTACTCGTCGTCGCCAGGGCCAGCTGGAAGGCGCGAAGCCCTGTTAACGACGTGTTCAGTAGGTCCGGCATCTGGGCTTACTACCTGGGCTCTAGGCCCTTCCAGTGCAGGGCAGCGCCCTGCGTTTCGTTCCGGGAACTTCCTGTATCGGCCGAGGGCGTCCGATCTTGAGCTTCCCCACTCGGGCTCAAGGCCTGAACCGTTGCGTAAGCATCGACGGCCCCGGCGGCAGAGGGCCGCGGTTCTTGAGCATTTTCTTCCGGTTTTTCGATACCCGTCACGTCCCGGAGGTGGTCGGCCAGCATGGAGGCGATCCCCACTCCTTCTCCCTGGGAGAGGTGCAGGGCCAGCTGCTGATCGAACATATCCCGATAAAACAGCGACTGCTGGCTGTCGAAGATGCCTTCACCGAGGCTCGCATCACGCATGCTCTTCAACATCATGTGCGTGAAGACCGCGGAGAACTGCCCGGCAACAGATTCCAGGCGCGAGGCTTCGCTCTGGATCGAAAGATCCCGGAGCGCGGCGACGCTCTGAAAATCTGTGTAGACGGGCAGCGTATTCATGGCGGCTCAGATGACAATCAGCTCGGCGTGCAACGAGCCCGCCTGCTTCAGCGCTTCGAGGATGGCAACCAGATCGCCGGGGGCCGCACCTACTTCGTTCACCGCGCGGACGATGCTGTCCAGCGTGACGTCAGGATTGAAGAGAAACATGGTGCCACCCTCTTCATTAACTTCGATGGAGCTGTCCGGCGTAACCACCGTCTGCCCCCGCCGTGCGAAGGGTCCCGGCTGGCTGACGTCGAAGTCTTCGGAAATGGTAACGACGAGGGAACCGTGGGACACGGCTGCCGGGGTTACCCGGACATTCGCGCCGATAACGACGGTGCCCGTGCGTGAGTTGATGATTACCCGGGCCGGGCCTTCCGCCGGAGTGAACTCAAGATTCTCAATCATGGAGAGATAGGTCACCCGCTGCGACTGGTCCTGCGGGGCGCGCACTTCTACAGAAATGGCATCCAGCGGCCAGGCGGAGCCTGCGCCCATTTCGCTGTTGATGCGATCGGCAACACGCGCGGCCGTGGAGAAGTCTCCGGCATGAAGGTTCAGCGTGAGATTTTCCCGGGATCCGAAGTCGCTCGGTACCGAACGCTCGACTGTGGCGCCATTCGGGATGCGACCGGCACTTGGAATATTGACCGAAACGCTCGAACCATCGTTGGCCTCAGCGCCGAAGCCACCCACCACCAGGTTGCCCTGCGCAACGGCGTAGACCTGGCCGTCGAGGCCTTTCAACGCCGTCACCAGCAGGCTGCCACCGCGGAGACTGCGGGCGTTGCCTATGGACGAGACGGTCACGTCGATCTGCTGACCCGGTTTCGCGAAGGGGGGCAGCTCTGCATGGACGGAAACCGCGGCAACGTTCCTGAGCTGCGGCGGTACGCCCGGTGGTAATACCAGGCCAAGCTGCGCGAGCAGGTTTTTCAGAGCCTGCACCGTGAAGGGCGCCTGGGCCGTCTGGTCGCCTGAGCTGTCGAGGCCAACGACAAGACCGATGCCCACCAGCTGATTGGTTCGCACACCGGCGAAGGAAGCGACGTCCTTGATGCGGTCAGCCTGGACCGGTGCCGCCGGCAGGCAGAGCAGCAGAACCAGGCAGGGGGTGAGTATCCGCTGTGCGTAATTCATCGTGCTGGTCCCGTCTAGAAGAGCGCCCAGGGCGTGTTAAAGAACCGCGCCAGGAAGCCCATGCTGTTTGCATCATCCACCACACCTTTGCCGCCATAGCTGATTTCAGCCACGGCGAGTCGATCGGAGGTGACCGTGTTTTCCGTGCTGATATCGAGAGGGCGCACAACGCCGACGATGGATACCTTCTCGCTGCCCTGATTGAGCGCCAGTTGTTTACTGCCCGCGACCTTCAGATTGCCGTTCGGGTACCGCGCGATGACCGTGACGGTGATCGTGCCGGCCAGACTGTTGCTCTGGGAGCTTGCACCCTGACCGCGGAAGTTCTGATCACCTTCAATCTGGTTCTGCAGAATCGGGCGACCATTCAAGGTGACGGAACCGCCAAGGATCACCGGGTTCTGGTTGTCGACGGTGGTTTCTTTCTGGGTGTTCGTGCTCGCCTGCTTTGACGCATCGGTACGCTCAACGAGCAGAACGGTCAGTACGTCACCAATGTTCTGGGCTTTCGGATCCTCGATAAGCCCGCGGCTCTGAAAGCTCGCGAAGATGGAGCCGTTGCTCGGCCGCTGCTGCTCAAGGGTCGCAAGCGCATCGCTGTAATCCGGCTCCGGCTTGCCCTGAGTCAGAGAATTGATGGAAACGCAGCCGCCGAGGCCAGCCAGCACCACAATCAGTGGAAACGACTGAAGCATCTTCAGTTTGTGCGTCAGCGCCTTTCTTAACTGCGTGCTTAACAGCGTGTTCGCATTCATGGTCAAACCTTCCTTAAGCGCGTCGTTTAGAGGTTGTTGTTCACGTACTGGAGCATCTGGTCGCTCGTCGCGATGGCCTTTGAGCTCATCTCGTAAGCGCGCTGCGTTTCGATCATGGTCACCAGCTCTTCAACGACGTTGACGTTGGAAGCTTCCAGGTAACCCTGCTGAATGGTGCCGAGCCCATCCAGGCCGGGAATACCGGGGCTCGGTGGGCCGCTCGCACCGGTCTCCAGATAAAGATTCTTACCCCGGGGCTGAAGACCACCGGGATTAACGAAATCGACGAGCTGCATGGTGCCCACCTGCGTGGGTGCCGTTTGCCCGGAAAGCTGCACGGAGATTGTCCCATCCGCACCGACGGAGAAGTTCAGCACCCCTGGTGGCAGGTTGATCCCCGGCTGCACAATATAGCCGCTTGAGGTCACGAGCTGGCCGTCCCGATCCACCTGGAAGGAGCCATCGCGCGTGTAGGCACTGGTGCCGTCCGGCAGCAGAATTTCGAAGAAGCCACGCCCTTCAATGGCCATATCGAGGGCATTGGCGGTGCTGTTGAGGCTGCCTTGCGTGAAGGTCCGCTCCGTGGCCACCACCCGCACGCCGGTGCCGAGATGCAGGCCAGAGGGGGACTGCGTGTCCTGTGAGGTCTGGCTTCCCGCCTGCGCGAGGTTCTGATAAAGCAGATCCTCAAAGATCGGTCGGCCGCGCTTAAAGGCCGTAGTTGATGCGTTGGCCAGATTGTTGGAGACCACGGCCATGCGCGTCTGCTGCGCATCGAGGCCGGTCTTTGCTGCCCAAAGTCCCACTGTCATGTCTGCTTCTCTCCCTTCAGTCCTGGTTGTGTTTCGCCGGGCCTCAGCTCATGCGCATCGTGGTTGAGGCTGCCTGAGCGTTCTCATTGGCGACGTCCATCATGCGCACCTGCATCTCGTAACGTCGCGACAGGCTGATCATCTCCACCATGGCGTCGACGACGTTGACGTTGGATCCTTCAAGAACGCCCGCCGTGATCTGAACTTCGGCGTCCGCAGACGCCGTCGTCCCGTCTGCCATCCGCATGAGACCGTCGCCGCCTTTGACAAGGTCCTCGGCCGGCGGATTGACGAGCTTGATCCGGGCCAGAGGCGCCATGGCCTCTGCCCCCTGCCCTCTCCCAATAAAGGAGATCGTGCCGTCATCGCCGATGGAGACCTTCGAGTGCGGCGGGATGGAAACAGGGCCGCCGCTCTCGCCGAGCACCGGGTGTCCGGCCCCATTGGTGAGCACACCGAGCGCCGTGATCCGGAGATCACCGGCGCGGGTGTAGGCTTCGCTACCGTCCGGGGCCTGCACCGCCAGCCACCCGTTGCCGCTCACGGCGATGTCCAGGTCATTGCCGGTGGTGACAAGGGCGCCGCGATTGGCGCTCCAGCCTCCGGGGGTGACGACGGTATTCACGCGGGTTTCGTAACCCGGACCTTCCACATCGATGCCCTGGAAGTTGTGCAGCTGGGCGCGAAAACCAACGGTGTTGGCGTTCGCCAGGTTGTGGCTGTTGATAGCCTGGGCCCGTTCCAGCTGCTTGGCCCCGTTCATGGCGACGTAAATCAGTTCGTCCATGGCGGCGTGGTCTCCTTAAGAACCGTCAGCGTCCGCTTTAGCGGATGTTGATGATGGTCTGAGTGATGGCGTCGGCCGTGGAGATCACCTGAGCATTCGCCTGGAAGTTCCGCTGGGCGGTGATCATGTTCACGAGCTGATCGGTCAGATCGACGTTCGACGCTTCCAGGGCACCGGCCTGGATAAGGCCGAAGGTCGCCGTACCGGCTTCACCACGCAGGGCATCGCCTGAGGCAAAGGTCTCGACCCAGTTTGTATCGCTGATCTGACCAAGGTTGCCGACGCTGGCGAAGTTCGACAGAGCCACTTTGCCGAGCTCATCGGCGCGACCGTTGGTGTAGCGCGCGAAAACCACGCCCGTGGGATCGATCTCGATACCCGTCAGGCGGCCCGCCGTGAAGCCATCCTGCGACAGCGTGTTCACTGCATAAGACCCACCAAACTGCGTGGTCAGACCCAGATCGAGGTCCAGGTTGATGTCGGCGGCGCCGTTACCCGGCGGATAAGGTGGGAGCGTGATCAGTCCACCGGCGGGCGTCACGATCTGTCCAGTGGCATCGAAAGTCAGCGGGTTTCCACCGCCGACGTTGGTGCCATCAATCACCATATGGGTCGTCCACTCATTCACCGGCGCCTGCTTCACAAAGTAGACGGCAGCCGTGTGCGGGGCGCCAAGAGAGTCGTAGATCGTCGTCGACGTCGTGTGGTTAAAGCTTAAGGGATCATTCGCATCGAAGACCGGATTTGCCGGTGCCAGCGCATCGGCAGGGAGATTCACTCCAAGCTCAATTTCCGTGCTGGCCTGCGG
>JBCDDI010000194.1:0-6721 GCA_039180365.1 Pseudomonadota bacterium | reverse complement strand
GTGGCCGATCTCGTTGATGGATCGCACCACCGCATAGTCGCCCGGGTTGTTGGCGATATCCCGCACAAAAACGCCGTCGATCTTGACGTAGTCCACGGGCAGGTTGCGCAGGTAGGAGTAGGACGAAAGGCCCGTACCGAAGTCATCCAGCGAGAACTGACAGCCGATGATCTTCATGCGATTCATGAAGTCGACGGCGTTGTCGAGGTTGGCGATGGCCGCCGTCTCGGTGATCTCAAAACAGACCTTGGATGTGGGCGCCTGACTCTTTGAGAACTGCTCAAGGACAAAGTCCGGGAAGGTCTCGTCGTTGATGGAGTGACCGGACACGTTGATGGAGAAGCCGCCAAAGTGGTCGAGCTTGTCGCGATTCACGCTCATCCAGTGGAACACCCGTTCAATCACCCAGCGGTCGATGGCCGTCATGCGGTTGTAGGTTTCCGCCGCAATGATGAAATCCGTCGGCGGCATGGTGTCACCCAGCTCGTCGATCATAGTCAGTAGAATTTCGTAGTGCCGCTCGTCTTCCTGATTACCAGTGCGGTTGATGGGTTCGATGCGCTGACAGTTGAGGATCAGGCGATCTTCCTCGAGCGCCTTGTCGAGCTGCGTCACCCATTCCATAACGCCATGGCGGCGCATCATGGTGGCGTCACCCAGCTCGTACTCCTGGAGCCGGTTTCGCCCTGCATCCTTGGCCGTGTAACAGGCTTCGTCGGCGAACTGCATGACGTTGTCGACGTTGTCCATGGTCTGGTCAACGAAGACCAGGCCCATGCTGGCCGACAGGTTGTACATACGCCCGTCCCACTCGAAGCGGGCCTGACGGACGCTGTTCAGCAGATCCTCGGCGAGCTCTCGGGCATCCTGGGTATCAACCTCCTCCACCAGGACACCAAATTCGTCGCCGCCGAGGCGGGCAATCTGAGCCTGCCGGTTCGAAAGCGCCTTCGCCAGCTCGTCCGCAATCATCTTCAGGAGCTCATCACCGGCCGTGTGGCCGCTGGTGTTGTTGACGATCTTGAACTGGTCGAGATCGAGGTAGAGCAGCGCGTGCTGCGATTCGTTCGCCTTGGCGCTCTGAATCGCCGTCTCCACGTGGCGCTCGAATTCCTTACGGTTGATGAGCTGCGTGAGATCGTCGTGGCTCGCCTGGTAAGCGAGCTGGTTGTGCATGTTTTCCAACATGCGCTGCGACGCCCGCTCCATGAGCGGCAGGTCGTAGTCGTCGAGGAGCGTGATGTCGCCCTTGTGCAGGCCGTCGGCCATTTCCCTGAGCGCAAGCTCGCGGTTCTTGATGCCTTTGCGATTTACCAGCACGAAAGAGGAAGCGTCGTCGCCGACAAAGGAGACGGTAAGAATGAGCGGCCGGCCCTGCGGGTCTGCTGCCGCCATCCATTCACCCACCTGAATACGCCGAGCCCGCTCCACGGCCTTCGACCAGCTGGAGCGGATCTCTTCGTCTTCGGAATCAAGAACCGGCTCAACCTCAGGCAGAAGCCCGTCAAGACCGAGGGCATCAGCGACGCCGCTCGGTTCTACCGGTGAATAGCTGACGTCCGTCTTCTTGCCGGTGGTGTCGCCAACCAGCGCCGACGACAGCGACATGATGAGCGGCGTGCGTTTGCTCGGGTCGAAGGAAATGCTGTTCAGTCCATTGACCACCCGCTTCAGGAGCGCGTCGGGATCCATGTAGCCGTCGGAGCCTTCGTCGATGGAACCGTCGAGCTGACCCCAGAGCTGGTCGATCAGTGCCACCTGATCCTGGAACTCGTGACTGTCCTGGCCTTTCCTGAGGTGCGTGTGTACCAGCAAGTTACGCCAGCCGGGATTCAGGAGTTCCAGAAGCAGGTCCGGAACTTCCTTGCCGGAGATCCGATCATCCATCTCGCCAAGCACCGCGCGCCGAGCCCGGGCCAGCTTCTGCTGGCCTTCGCTGGCGCGAACCGTGCGTTCAATGTTGCCGCGATAGGCGCGAGTCTGTTTGTCGACAAGGGGATTTAATTCGTCGACAACGTCTTCGAAGACTTCCGGGTTTTCGTCGTACTCGGTGACAACTTTCTTCAGGAGCTCGTCGACCCGACGGCCCACTTCGCGGTCGATGCCTTCCCGGACGTCCTTCTGATTCCCCAGCCGGCCCAGCTGGTTGAGCATCTGCACGGCGCTGTGCGGGCCTTCGTCGTTAGGCTGCAGGAAATTTGGATCCTGCGCCGCGAGCTTGTTCAGCGTAATTTCGAGACGCGCAATCCACTCGCGGATGCCTTCCGTGAGGAAGGAGTCCTCCTGGAGCGAATCGACGAGGGACTCCATGACGTTCAGGGTGTCGTAATCTTCCTCGTTCAAACGCTTGCGATCGCCGTGCTTCGCCTGGAGCAGCTCGACGAGCCGTGGACGAACCCGAACGTCCGCAAGGGAGGCATCGTCGCCGAGCTCCGTTTCGATCGTGGACAGGGCTGAGAGAATGTCCGTTGTCTCGAAGGTGTCGGCCATCGGCGTATCAGGGGTCGCCAGGATGCTGTCCGCCTGTTGGCCGAGAATCTCGCGGCTGCGCCGATCCACCGAGAGCAGGCTGCGCGCCGTTGAGTAAACGTCGCGGCGGGCCTGCGCCGGCTGCAGGAAGGGATTGTGATCAACGCGCGGCGCGGCCGGGCTGATACCTTCGGCAGCCATGGTCGCCTCGCGGACAGCCGTGTCCATCTCCTGATAGGCCTCGGGTTCCACGCGAACACCCGATGCCGTGCGTGGCGCTGTCAGCCGCTGCAGAGAATCACGAAGTTCCTCCACGGAGGGGAAGGCTCCGGACTCCTCGAGAACCTGAGCAAGGGCTCCATAGAGGTTGCCGAGCATGGGCATGAGAGCCGATTCGAAGCAGCGGTACACGTCCTGCTTTACCACACGGCGGAACTCGAATTCTTTAACGGCGTCGTCAAAGGACCAGGTGAGCACGGAGGGACCAACGGGAATAACGTCCTTGTGGGTCCAGGGCTTGGCAACGAGGCCAAGCTGCGCGCGGAGATCCAGGAGCTGATCGTTGTAGCGGTTTTCCGCCTTGGAGATAACCTCGGCCACGGCGAGCCACTCTTCAAACTGCTCCGTATCCACCAGTTCGAGCTTCGGGCTGTTGCCGGTCTCACGACGCCGGCGCCGTTCGAGAACATCTTCAAGCTCGGAGATCTGATCGATCTGCTTGAGCGCATCGCCCATGAAATCGTGGCGGATACGGTCCTGGTTCTTTTCGATGATCTCGAGGCCTTCGAAATACATCATCTGCACGGCGTTGGTGCCTGCATCCCGGGCTTTCACCAAGAGCTCGTTGTCGACGATGCCGAAGAACTGCGTGCAGATCCGGTCCAGCGCCCGCTGGGTAACCCGCCGCATTTTGTTTTTGATCTCACCGGCGTCCTCGTCGCTGACGCGGCGATCTTTAAGGAGCTTCTCCGGCAGATCCTTCTGTTCACCGGGGGCGAGGGGCGATGCTGCCTCAGCACCCTGTTCGTGCCCGCGCGCGCCACCCTCGTCGCTGAATTCGCCTTCGATGATGTTGCCGGACTCGGCCGCCGAGCGGCTCAGCATGCCCGAGGCAATGGCAAAATCGATGAGCGAGGTGAAGGCTTCGTCGGGGACACCATGGTCGAAGCGAACGCCGATGCCGTTACCAGCGTCAGTGACCCGGGCAATGGTCGCCTGAGTCCGGTAGTGCTTCTGACCCTTGGGTGTGGCCACGGAAAAGTGCAGGGCGATGGTATCGCCGGGGTTTGCTTCGGCGCCCGTGGCAGTGAGAGAGCGGGAGCCGCCGGTACCCGTGAGCAGCATCCCTTCCTGGCAGAAATCGCGGATCGTGCAGAGCCAGGAACGGCCTTGGTCCGGGTGCACAAGCGCCGACAGGGAAATAGGTTGCCGCGGATACTTCCGGCGATTCACGTCTGCAGTGTCCATCTGCGTAATCGCTTGAACATTACCCGATCTATCTGGACTGTTCACGCCAACCTCCTAGGACCCGCGCACGATTTGGTCACGCCCCTGCGCTTTGGCGCGATAAAGTGCCCGATCTGCGCGCTGGATCACATCTTCAACCCGTTCACCACGGCGAAAAGCCGCCACGCCAACGGAAACCGTCAGGCGGTAGTCGGGTGCTTCGGGGACCATTGCCAGCATTCGAGTCCGGGCGCAAAGGCGATTAGCGACCCGTTCCGCGGTGTCTTCATCGGCGCCCACCAGCACAAGCAGAAACTCCTCGCCGCCGAGCCGGGCCACAAAATCCACAGAGCGGACCACGCTCTCAGCAACCTCGGCAAAATCCTTAAGGACCTGGTCGCCCCGATGATGACCATAGCGATCGTTGATCGCCTTGAAGTGATCGAGATCACAGTAGCAGACGGTAAATGACAGATGTCCGCGATCTGCCAGGGCTTTCTGTCGGGCCAGGACATCCATGACGTAGCGCCGGTTGCAGAGCCCGGTCAGTTCGTCGCGCATGGCGAGATCGGACAGCTGCGCCATGGCTTCATTGAGCCGCTCCCGGCGCCGCTCGAAAGCAACTTTCAGGGCCGTTACCTCGGCCGCCATGACGGTCATCGCTGCCAGCATGCAGGTAAAGGCAACGGCCACGAGGGCCTCAAAAGCAGGGTCGGCGGCGCGCAGCACCCCGAGCAGGGCGGCGCTGACAAGGTAGCTCACCCAGGTGACCAGGGCGATGATCAGCATGTGACGCCGATCGAGGTGCAGGGCCCCATAAAGCACGCCAATCAGCGGCACCATAAGCAGCAGAAGCCGCAGCACGTGCGGCACCAGAGCGGCGGTCACGACGACGCCGATATTGCACCAGAGGGCTTTCGAGAAGGTCAGCGTGCCGGCGTCGAAGCGGCCGTGACTTTCGTCCGCAAAGAGCAGCCCGAGGAAAACGACGATCCAGACCCCGAGCAGCAGCGCAAAGGCATTCCCCGTGACCTGCAGGTAGCCGCTCCGCGCCAGACCCAGGCAGAACAACGCATAGATCCCCAGCCCGCAGAGGACGAGGAGAATGCGTAGCGATCGGCTCTCGCCGAGATCGGACTGCGTGAGCAGCAAAGGGACTCCGGGGTTACAACAACTCTAAGCCCCTATTTTAGAAGCCCGGATGTGCTCTCAGGTGATGCGTTGTAACGGTCTTGTTGCTTTGCGATCAGCTCAGGGAACGCTTAACGGCACTGCGCCAGCCGGTTAGGAGACGCTCACGTCGAGCGTCCTCCATGGCCGGCAGGAACTCCTGCTCGAGGCCCCACATACGACTGGCCTCCTCAAGATCGCCTACGGCGCCGGCACCCAGAGCTGCCAGCACTGCCGCCCCGAGGGCCGTGGTTTCGACGTTTTCCGGCCGCTCCACGGGGCAGTCGATCACGTCCGCGAGGAACTGACAAAGCCAGTTGTTAACGACCATGCCGCCATCGACCCGCAGCCGTTCTACGGCGGCGCCATCTCTGTTGGCTGCCTCGATGAGATCGACGGTCTGATAGGCCACGCTCGAAAGCGTAGCGGTAATGAGGTCGTCGCGGCTGCTGTCGAGCGTCATCCCCGAAAAGAGCGCCCGGGCGTCTGGATTCCAATGCGGGGCCCCAAGGCCGGTGAAGGCCGGCACCAGAAACACACCGCCCGTCTCTCCGTCCGTGCGCCGGGCTGCCGCTTCCGTTTCTGCTGCGTCGGTCACCAGGCCAAGCTGATCGCGCAACCACTTCACGGCAACACCGGCGGAAAAAATGCTGCCTTCCAGCGCATAGCTGGTCTGCCCCTCGATCTGGTAGGCAATGGTTGTGAGCAACTGATGCTCGGAGCGAATCATCTCCGCACCGGTGTTGCTCATGAGAAAACAGCCGGTGCCGTAGGTGCTTTTCACCATCCCCGGCGCAAAACAGGCCTGACCGATGAGCGCCGCCTGCTGGTCCCCGGCAACGCCGAGAATGGGGATCGCGGCGCCGAACCATTCCGGATCCGCTATGCCGAATTCTCCTGCGCTGTCGAGAACCTCCGGCAGTGCCGAGGCGGGAATCCCGAAATGCTCAAGCATCACCTCCGACCAGGCACCGGCACCAATGTCGTAGAGCATGGTGCGGGAGGCGTTGCTGGCGTCGGTGACATGCCTCGCACCCTTCGTCAGCCGCCAGATGAGATAGCTGTCGACGGTGCCGAAACAGAGCTCCCCACGGGCCGCAAGGCGGCTGGCTTCCGGCACCTCTTCAAGCAGCCAGGCGAGTTTTGAGCCGGAGAAGTACGGGTCGATGACGAGTCCGGAGATCCGTGCAACTTCCTCTTCCATCCCATCGGCGCGCATGGCGGCACAGCGGGATGCCGTTCGCCGATCCTGCCAGACAATGGCGTTGTGTACGGTCTCTCCATTGGCCCGGTTCCAGGCAAGGGTCGTTTCCCGCTGATTGGTGATACCGATGGCGGCAATATCCTTGCCTTCGAGTCCCGCTTTCGTGAGCGCCTCGCGCCCTGCAAGCAGGCTCGTGCGCCAGAGCACTTCCGGGTTCTGCTCCACCCAGCCGTCGGCTGGGAAGGTCATATCGAACTCGTGCTGGGCAGCCGCGAGCATCCGGCCCATGGCATCGAAAAGGATAACGCGGGAACTGGACGTGCCCTGATCGATGGCCATGAAGTGGCTCATTTCGCCTCTCGTGCGGAAAATGCGGAAACACAATATATAGTGGTCGCCAGAAGGGGGCTAGCGGCGCCAGCGGCGGCATCG
>JBCDDI010000193.1:0-6725 GCA_039180365.1 Pseudomonadota bacterium | reverse complement strand
GTTCATGAGTATCTTGATGGCCTGCGAGGCCACGTTGTCGCCGGCGCGTTTCGCCGCTTCCCGCTGCGGAAACAGCACATCAAGCATGCCGGGCAGAATGGCCGCTTCGCGGCGGAAGCAGGCGCCGTTATCGAGCTCGATGAGATCGGCATCGCCGGCCGCGTCTCCCGCGACGTAAGCAAGCGGATCGATATTAAAGGTACGCATCAGGCTGGGATACAGACTCTTGAAGTCAAAGACCCAGACGTTGTCATGCACCCCGGTAACAGGTTCAAACACGTGACCGCCGGCTTGAGCTGCATGCACGCGGGAATCGGAACTGCCGACGCTGGGCGCAACAATCTTCCGCGGTCCAAGCTCCGCAAGATAGAGAAAGTCGAAGGATGCAATGCTCGCCGAGACCCGATCCGGCGTCATACCTGTGAGGCGACTTCGGGCTACGGCGAGATCGAGCAGGTTGAGCCGATCCACAATCTCGAGCGCGAGTCGCGCATCCGTTCTTGCATAGAACGCGAAGCCCTCAAGGTCGTCCGCATAGCGGGCCATGATTTCGCCCGCCCGATCCTTCACATCCCCCTCAAGGGCTTTTCCTTCACCGAGCACCTCCCGGGAGACAGCGTCGAGACTCATGTCGTCAAAGCGGAGAAACGCGCCGCGCACGAGATCCATGCCGTCCAGCACAAGGCGCCCCGGCAGACTGGCCTGGCCGCTGCCGAAGTAACCTTCCGCTCCGCGGATGCGCAGTTGCCCGGGCATGCGACCGAGAGGAAAGGGGTGCCGAACCCGGGCGGCGATGCGCGAGAGCACGGAAAGATCAAAGTCGATCACGTTCCAGCCCGTCAGCACGTCCGGGTCGAGGACTCTCACCCGGGCGCAGAACTCCTCGAGGGCCGTCCGTTCATCCGGAACACCCACCGCGTGTTCAGGCATTGAGCGGCCCTGAGGATCCACCACCAGGACCTCATCAACAAAAGGCACACCCGGGCTCGACTCGCCATAGAGCGCGATGGCTAAAAGCCGTTCCGCCTTAGGATCTGTTTCGATATCGAAAGACAGCGTGCGAAGCTCAGCCCCCGCCTCGGCGGGTGTGAGCTCCGGCTCATCGAAGATCCAGTCAACGCCCTGACCCTGCGTCGCCGGCCCCTCGATACGGCAGGCTCCACGGATATTCCGATCGATCAGGTAGCGCACGGCGAAACGAACGTCTGCCTCATAGGTGGCAATACCCTGTGCGTGGAGCTGATCGCGAACCAGCGGCGCATCCTGCGGCACGCCAACGTCCACGCGGACAACTTCGGTGCCATCAAAGGCACGCCGATCCGTAAGGTGCACGGCCCGGGCTCCGGCAGCCGCTACTGCTTCCGCCGCGCTTTCGGCGACGAAGAAGTTAGGCACGGGGCGCCGGTCGCGGATGAGAAAGCTTGAGCCATCGGTGAGCTTGCCGAAGAGATGCACGACCGGTTTGCCACCGCTGATGCGATAGCTCGCCTGGAGGATGAATCCCTCCTTGCTCACGGGGCCTCCGGCTATGGACGGCGTGGAAGCCATAGAGGGCAGGGAGCGTTCCTGTCGGTGTTCCGGTTCATGGGGAAATTGTGCACCTGGGCACCCCGACGAGCGAGCGAAGATTCCAGGGTTGCCCGGCCCCTTCGACGAATGGCTTTTTCTATTACTTCGGCTTTCTGCGAAACCAAGCAAGGGCCCGTTCACAGACATTTCACCCACCGCCGCGGAGCATTTGCGCTCCCTGTTTCCCTGGTTCACACTGCTTTTATGCCTACGAAAATGCGCGGCAAAATCCTCCTGGTCGAAGACCATCAGGACCTTGCAGAAACTGTCGGCGACTATCTGGAAAGCCAGGGTTATGTCGTGGACTTTGCAGCCGATGGCCTGCAGGCCCTGCACCTCGGCGTTACCGAGTCCTTCGACGCCATGGTGCTCGACTGGATGCTGCCTGGCCTTTCCGGCATCGAGGTCTGTAAGCGCCTGCGCACAGACGCTCAGATCACCACGCCCGTGCTCATGCTCACCGCCCGGGATCAGCTCGACGACAAGCTCGAAGGTTTCGACTCCGGCGCAGATGACTATCTGGTGAAGCCTTTTGATATGCCCGAGCTGGTCGCCCGGCTCGATGCGCTCATCCGTCGTGAACGGGGCGTGGAGTCTGCTTACACCGTTGGCGAGCTGAGCCTGAACGTGGACACCATGGAAGTGACGCGCGCCGGCCAGCACATCAAGCTCTCTAAAACACTCTTCGATATTCTCCGCATACTCATGCGTGAGTCCCCGAAGGTTGTGCCCCGGGAAGCCATTGAGCGTGAGCTCTGGGGGGACGATCTGCCGGACAGCGATGCGCTGCGCAGCCATCTCTACAACCTGCGCCAGGCTGTTGACAAGCCTTTCGACGCACCGCTGATCGAAACCCTCGCCAGCCGCGGCTATCGAATCCGCACGGGAGAAACGGAGACGGCGTGACCACGCTCGTCTGGTTTCGGAACGACCTTCGCACCCGCGACAACCCCGCCCTCTTCGAAGCCTGTGAGGTAGCGGGGGCCGGGCCGGTGCATGCGGTGTATCTGGTCTGCGATCGCCAGGCTCGCGATCACGGTGAAGGGGATCCGAAGCTTTCCTTTCTCCGCAACACCCTTGAGGTACTTGCTGCTGATCTTGAGCGCCTTGGAATTCCCTTGCATATCAGGCATGCGCCGATGTTCGCCGACGTGGCCGAGGTGCTCTCAGGCCTCTGCACCGAGCTCGATGCGCAGGCCCTCTACTTCAACGCCGAGTATCCCCTTAACGAGGCGCGCCGTGATCGGGCTGTTGCCGACTTCTGCACCGGCAGCGGCATCGCCTGTCATCGTCTGCACGGCGACGTTGTGATGCCGCCCGGCACCGTTGTGAAAGATGACGGCGGCCCCTACAGCGTGTTTACCCCCTTCAAACGGCGCTGGCTTGACCGCGCGAGCCCGGCAATTCTTAAGCCCTTAGCAGCACCGACACGGCGCACGGCACCGGCAGGTACCGTGAATCGCGAAGCGCTCACAGCGCTGCCTGAAGCATCGCCGCATCCAGACTGGCCCGCGGGCGAAGCCGCCGCGCAAGCGCGATTGAAAAATTTTGTCGCGGACAACATCGCCGCCTACGACGACGATCGGGACATCCCTGCAAAACCGGCGACCTCAAAGCTGTCCGCCTACCTTGCCCTGGGTGCGATCTCGGTTCGCGACTGCTACACGCAGGCCCTGGCCGATCAGGGCCCTGGAGGGGAAACCTGGCGCTCTGAGCTTATCTGGCGTGAGTTCTACCGACACGTGATCGCCAACTACCCGCACGTGAGCCGGGGCGAAGCCTTCAAACGGGAAACGGACCGCTTACCCTGGCGTCAGGACCCGGACGCACTCGACGCCTGGAAAGCCGGCGAGACCGGCTACCCGCTTGTGGACGCAGGCATGCGGCAGCTGGCGCAAACAGGTTTCATGCACAACCGTTTGCGCATGGTGACCGCCATGTTCCTCACCAAACATCTACTCATCGACTGGCGGGAAGGGGAGCGCCACTTCATGGCTTCGCTCCGCGATGCGGATTTCGCTTCAAACAACGGCGGCTGGCAGTGGTCGGCGTCCACGGGGACGGACGCCGCTCCTTACTTCCGGATTTTTAATCCGGAAAGTCAGGCAAAAAAGTTTGATGCAGGCAACACATTTATTAACGACTTCATACCCGAACTGCGCGACGGCACGCGCAGCTACCCCGCACCGATTGTCGAGCATCGTGCTGCTCGAGAGCGCGCTCTGGCTTTTTTTAAATCCAACTGAATCGTCACAACTGCTTCACAGGTACTTCACGGCGCCAACTCTACGGTGCATCCTCGACTTTCAGGACTGCAGACAAGAGAGAGACCATGAGCACGAACGAAGCCATCGCCACTAACGAGATGCCCGATATCGCCGGACGCGCCTACGAGGAAGCCCAGGGCAAGCTCGACTGGGTGGGTATGAGCGCCATCCACCAGCCGATCCTCGTACGCGACGGTAACGAAGAGCAGCGGGTGCAGGCAGAAGTGCAGGTCTATGTGGATCTCGACGATCCGCATGCCAAAGGCATTCATATGTCCCGGCTCTATCTGCTCCTCGACGAGCACGCCACCACCCGGCATCTCTCCGTTGCCGGACTGAAGCTGCTGCTTGGCTCCATGCATGCCTCGCACAAAGACATCAGCACCCGCGCCTTTGTGGAATTTAAGTTTCAGTTTGAAAAGCGCCAGAGCGCACTGCTTTCAGACAATTCCGGCTGGGCCTCCTACCCAGTCACCGTTAAAGGCTCGCTCATCGATGGTGAGATGCATCTTGAGCTGGGCGTAGAGATTCTCTACTCGAGCACCTGCCCCTGCTCCGCCGCCCTCGCCCGGCAACTGATCCAGAAGGCCTTCGCTGAAAAATTTGAGCGTGGTGAGCCCCTGAACTTCGAAGACGTGGATCAGTTCCTCGGCGCGGAGCAGGGCATTGTGGCAACGCCCCACAGCCAGCGCAGCGTCGCCATGGTCAAAACCGTTCTCTCACCCGATCTCGACGCCCTGCCGATTCGCTCGCTGATCGACTCTCTGGAAGACGCTATCGGAACGCCGGTGCAGGCTGCCGTAAAGCGTGAAGACGAGCAGGAGTTTGCGCTCCGCAACGGTCAGAACCTCATGTTCTGTGAGGACGCTGGCCGCAAGCTGAAGAAGCGTCTGAACGACGATGCCCGCTTCAACGACTTCTGGGTTCGCATCGAACACCACGAGAGCCTGCATGCACACAACGCCGTGGCCATCGTGACCAAGGGCGTTGAAGACGGATACCTGCCGATCCCCTGAGACTCGGCGGCTACGCAGCGGATGCAGCCGCACGCTTTCTGCCAGGGAACGGCGGAGAGTGCGGACACGGATGTCCCGAGGGTTACCTCGGGCTGCATTCCCTGAGCCCCTCGCTTCAGTACCTGGCGCCAGTAGCGGACCCCGACAGCGCTTCTCGCCCTAGGCTGTCACCGCCTGGCGAAGCTCGAAGCCGTTTCCATCCGGATCTTTAAAGGCCGCCACCCGCACGGGAACGTGTGGTTCCGCTTCCCGTAGCGACAACATCTCACCGCCTGCCGCTTCAATTTCCGCCTGCGCCGTTTCCAAGTGGTCTACCTCAAAGTTCAGACCTGCGTGTGGCATCACGTCTTGCTCCAAACGCTCAGGACTTGTGATGTGCAGCGCGAGCGTCACCGACCCGAAAGCAAGGGTTGTCCATCCCGCTGATTTGAAGGTCGCTTCAGCACCAAACACGGAAGCGTAAAACTCCCTTGCCCGATCCATGTTGCTCACGTAGTGAATGACCATCGGATTTCGATAGCTCTTGCAGCCCTGATCCATCGTGCCCTTCCTCTTCTTTGTATTCCGCTTATTCCGCTTAGTCCCCATGTTCCCCTGAGCCGAGTGCCGGCCACTGTCGGTGATCTATTGGCACCGGCCCGGGCGGCGAGCCACAACTCAATGAATACCGTCAAAGAACTCAACGACTCCGGTCGTCAGCGAGTATTCAGCCCCAATTACCACCAGCCGCTCTGCGGCAATCAGTTTCTCGAGACTTTCTGATCCGCTTCGGACACGCTCCACTGAAGCGCGCACGTTGGCTCGTACCGCAGCGCGGTGCAGGGCGTCCGGATCCTCTTCGAGATCATCGCCAAGGAGGTGTTCAATGGCAGGTGCTATGTGCTCGACGATCACCTTCATGCGCGGGGACCGCTTCTCAAGGGGCCGACGCAGTTGTTCGAGTGTAGCCTTAACGGCGCTGCACCGACTGTGGCCGAGCACCACCACGAGCTCAGCGCCAACCTGTTCTGTCGCAAACTCGATGCTGCCGCACGTTTCCGGCGTGACGATGTTGCCAGGGGTTTGAAGCACAAAGAGTTCGCCAATGCCCTGGTCAATGACAATCTCCGGCGGCATCGGCGAATCCGAGCAACCGAGGACAATGGCGAAAGTTGCAGGGGAGCGTGCTATCGCCTCGAGTTGCTTGCGCAGCGACCGACCCTGATGAGACGGGTGATCTTCCACGAAGCGGCGATTACCCACCTGCAGCCTTTCCAACGCCTCGAGCGGATTAACCATTATTGTTGTTCTCTAGTCTTACCAGGCCGGGCATCTACACCCGCCCAGGCGCCCCTTAATCAGAGGGCGTTCAGCAGCGCGATGTTGCCAACGGACGCCGCCTTCCGATGTTCGGCAAGGCGCTGGTATTCGTCGGACTGATACCAGGCCATGGCCGCCTCCCGATCGGGAAAGTCGACGAGCACCGTGCGCGTGCAGGGCCACTCGCCTTCGAGAATCTCCGGTGCCTCTTCAACGGCCCGCATCGTCCCGGCATAGCGACTGAAGATCTCGAGGAATCCCGCCTCGTACTGGCCGTAACGCTCACGGTCATGAATGGTGATCTGCGCGACCAGAATGACGCTCATAGCTTTCGCTCCTTTTCGTCCGGCGGGTGGGTCTCATCGTGCCAGCCAAACTCAGAATAAGCCTCTCCCGCCAAACCCCGCAACACGGCCGCACGGACGTAGGGAATCGTGTTAGCCGGCATAGCATCAAGGGACACCCAGCGGAGATCATCACACTTGTGCGGCTCGCGATTGACCGGCTCTCCCGTCCAGACCTCTGTCCGGAAAAAGAAGGATATGCGCTCACCGCCATCAAGCCGGTGCATGAG
>JBCDDI010000192.1:0-6731 GCA_039180365.1 Pseudomonadota bacterium | reverse complement strand
CGGCGGCGTCTCCCGATAGGTGCGCAGCAGCAGCCGGAGAATCCGGACCAGTTCCGGCAACCGCAGCACCGGTTCCTTGATGCCGTTCATGGCCAGCCGCTCCATCGGCACCAGGGCCTGCAGGCCTTCCGCTTCCATCAGTGGTCCGCCAATGCCGACGAACTCTGCCTTGGGGTGACGGCGGCTAAGGGCGCGCATGAGGCCGGCGCCGAGGCGGTCGCCGGAGGCTTCACCGGCAAGAATGCCGAAGCGCATGGTCAGCTGTCGCTGTTGCCGGCCTGCCGACGAGGCCGGACGATGCCCCACTGTGAGCCTTGAATCGAATCTCGAAAGAGCGCCACTTCCGGATGCTCGTCCGCGAGATCACCCAGAGCTTCGCAGGCAGCTTCGCTGGTGTGCCCGGAACGATAGACGATCCGATGCGCTTCCTTCAGGGCCCGCATCTGCGCCTCGCTGTAGCCGCGGCGGCGCATGCCCTCGACATTCAAGCCGATGGCGTTTGCCGGATTACCCATGACCGTCATGTAGGCGGGCACGTCCTTCAGCACCAGACTCATGCCGGAGACGTGGGAATAGGCACCAATGTTCCGATACTGCGGGACCCCTGCGTAGCCGCCGAAGTTGGCGTGGTCGCCGACGTTACAATGGCCGGAGACGGCCGAGTTGTTTGCCATGATGACGTCGTCCCCGAGCACGCAGTCGTGGCCGACATGGACATAGGCCATGAGCAGGCAACGATTGCCGATGATCGTCTGTCCCTGGTCCTGCACCATGCCGCGATGAATCGTGACGCCTTCCCGAAAGACATTATCGTCGCCCACGAGCAGTTCGGTGTTTTCGCCGCCGTAAGCAAGCGCCGGGGTGTCTTCGCCGATGGTCGAAAACTGATAGATGCGATTGCGCCGACCGAGCTTTGTGGGGCCTTTCAGCACGACGTGGGAGGCAATCACGCAGTCGTCGCCAAGTTCCACATCGGCGCCGACGATAGTCCAGGGACCGATCTGCACGTTGTCGCCGATTTTCGCCGAGGGATCGACAATCGCTCTCGGATCGATGCCGGTCTGAATGGTCACAGGGCGCCTAGAATTTCCGCTGCATGCAGATGATCTCCGAGGTGCAGGACAGCTCCTCATCCACAAAGGCCTGACAGTCGAACTTCATCAGGCCGCGCTTCTCCGCCAGTATCTTACTCTCGAGAACCAGCTGGTCACCGGGTACCACCGGACGCTTGAAGCGGCTTTTGTCTGTGCCCGCCAGATAGTAGGTCACGCCGTCGGAGGGCCGGATGTTCTTGGTCTCAAAAGCAAGCACACCGGAGATCTGAGCCAGGGCCTCAATGATCAGCACCCCGGGCATAATGGGGTGGCCTGGAAAGTGGCCATTGAAGAACTGTTCGTTGATCGTGACGTTCTTATAGCCTCTGATCGTTTCGCCCGGAGTGAGATCCGTAACCCGGTCCACCAGCAGGAAGGGATAGCGATGCGGTAGGAAGTCAAAAAGTTCGTTGATGTCTTTCATGAATGCCGTTTTGTTTCCGGTGTTGGCAGGAGCACGCGTGTTCGCGAAACGCATGGCTCAGGGCGGGGACCAGGTTGGCCTCGATGTTATTTCGACGTTTTATTTGGACGCTTTGTTGGCAAGGCTCGATTCAAGGCGGGCCACACGCCGGAACAGTTCGTCGAGCTTCAACATTCGCAGCGCGTTGCGCTTCCACTGCCTTGTCGGACTATGTAACACCGCCCCCGAGTAAATGCCAGGTTCCGTAATGTCCTGGGTGATGAGCGTGCAGGCGCTGACGACGGCCTGGTCGCAGATGGTGATGGGCTTGTCACCACCCACACCGGCCCCGCCGGCGAGCACCACATGGCGTCCAATGCGCGTGCTGCCAACGATGCCCACACAGCCGCAGATAATCGTATGGGCGCCAATAACCGAGTTGTGGCCGATCTGGCAGAGGTTGTCGATCTTCACGCCGTCCTCGATGACCGTATCATCCAGGGCACCGCAATCGATGGTTGTAGCAGCACCGACGCTCACGTCGGCACCGATCCTGACACCACCGAGCTGGGCGATGGCTACCAGTCTGCCTTGTTCGTCCGGCGTGAAGCCGAAGCCGTCGGCACCAATCACCGCACTGCTATGAATGATCGTCCGGGCGCCGAGCTGGACACTGCTGTAGAGCACGGCGTTCGCCATGAGCTCCACATCCTCGGCGAGCACACAGTCCTCACCAACGACGGCCCCGGGGTGGACACGCACCCGCGGTCCAAGGACTGATCGCGCGCCGACAGATGCACCAGCGGCGATGGCCGCTGTGGGATCAATGGACGCACTGGGATCAACGTGCGCGCCCGGAGCGATTCCCTCGGCCAGGGCGCTTTTACGCGCGAAGCATTGGGAGATCCTGGCAAAGGCCAGGTAGGGCTTGGCAACCACGATCGCATCGCCCGACCACCGGCTGAGGTCTTCTTCGGCGAGGATGACGGCGGCGGCCTGCGTGCTTTCCAGCAGGTGGCGATAGCCAGCACTGGAAAGATGACTGAGCTGGTCGTCGGCTGCGCTGTCGAGACTGCCTATGCCGTTAATGACGCGGTCCGGGTCACCCCGGACTGTGCCATCAACCAGTCGAGCCAGCTCGCCTAAGGCAAACGAACCGTGCTGAGCGGGCATGGAAGCTTACTGTTTCTCGTTGAGCTTCTCGGTCACCCGGCGGGTAATGTCGTGCTTGGAGTTCACGTAGCGCAGTTGGCTGCGCTCCATGATCAGGTCATAGCCTTCCAGTTCGATGAGATCCTTCAGCACCACGTCGATCTTCGGCACCATCTGCTGCAGGAGTTCCTGGCGGCGATCGTTTACCTCTTTCTGCAGCTTGTTACCGAGAAACTGCAGATCGATCTGCTTATCTTCGATTTCTTTCTGCAGGCGGCGCTGCTCCGCTGCGCTCATGACCTCGCCATCAGTCTGCAGCTTCTGGTTCAGCGCAACAATTTCATCGTTCAAGGCCTGCAGCTGATTCTGTTCAGCCTGGAGTTCTTCCTGGGCCTGCGCCAACAGCGCCTGCGCCTCTTCGCTCTCGACGAGCGCCCGCTGGGTATCCAGCACCGCGATGTTCAACTCAGCGGCTGCGGTACCGGCCACAAACAGCAAGGTCCACAGGGACCAGATCGTCAACTTCTTATACACACGAGTCTCCTTATCATTGGGCCCAAGCGGCAACGGGCGGCGGCTCAGGTCACTTGGCGGCGCGCATTCTACCTCAGAACGTGCGCCCTAGCTCAAACTGGAACTGCTCGACCCGATCGATCTCGGAGTCGTTAAAGACGAAGGCGTAACTGAAGGTCATGGGACCAAGGCCAGCCAGCCAGGTGAGGGAGATGCCGGTCGCGTACTTGATCTCCTCCGGCTCGAAGCCGAAGCAGTTCACACTGAAATCAAAGCACTTCGTCTGAAAGACGTTACCGGCATCAAGGAAGAGCACGGGACGGAACTGACGACCGTCCTTGATGAAGGGCATGGGAAAGATAATTTCTGCGCTCGCTTCCGCCAGCAGGTTACCGCCGTAGGGGTCACCCTCAGGACGGAAGAAACCGGGCGGAATGGGATTGCCGTCTGCGTCTTCCGTCGGCGGCGTTGTCCGTGGACCAAGCGTTGAGTTCCGGAAGCCCCGGACCGAGCCGAAACCACCCGAATAGAAGTGTTCGAAGAAGGGAATCAGTTCCGTGGAACCGTAGCCATCACCGAAGCCAACTTCCGTGCGCAGCCGCAGTGTCCATGAGCGCGTTATCGGGAAGTAGACCTGACCGTCGTAGACAATTTTATAGAACTGCAGATCACTGCCGGGAATGGCCACTTCGGCCGAGAGATTCTGAGAGCGGCCTCGCGTCGGGAATACACCCCGGTTCAAGGTTGAAGACCGCCAGGACAGGTTCAACTTGAAGTTGAGTGACTCGTTGCCGTTCTCGTCCAGATAGGCGCTGATCTCCTGGGCCGGGAACTGACCTTCCGTGATGTCCGTGTACTCGATAAGACCGCCGAAGTTGATGCGCTGGGTTTCACCAATCGGAAAGCCGAAGTTGATGCCGCCACCGATGGCGTCGGTGTTGAAGCTGGCGATGTTCCGCGCGTCAAAGTCCAGCTGGCGCACGAAAAGGTTGAAGCCGCGACTGATGCCATCGAGGGTGAAGTAGGGATTGAAGTAGTTGAAGTTCAGTGATTTCTGGAATTCCGAATAGGATGCGCCGATGGTCAGACTGTTGCCGGTACCGAGAACGTTGTTTTCCGAGTAGTTGGCACCCAGCGTCAGACCCCAGCCCTGGGCATAGCCGAGGGTGGCGGAGATGCTGCCCGAGGGCTGCTCTTCCACCACAAACTGCACGTCTACCTGATCGTCAGTGCCGGGCACTTCCGGCGTTTCAACGTTCACACCCTTGAAGTAGCCGAGCCGTTGAAGACGCACCTTGGAAAGCTCAATCTGTGCCGTGGACGCCCAGCCGCCTTCCATCTGCCGCATTTCCCGGCGCATGACTTCATCCTGAGTCACCTTGTTACCGCCGAAAGAGATGCGCCGTACGTAGGCGCGCTTGCCGGCGTCAACAAAAAACTCCACGTCCACGGTCCCATCTTCGTTCACGCGCGGCACGCCGGATGCTGATGCAAAGGTATAGCCGGAATTGCCGAGCGCTGTGGTGAGCCGTTCTTCCGTCGCCGTTACCCGGGCCTGGGAGAAAGTCTGGCCGGAAGAAACGATAAGCAGCCGTTCGAGGTCTTCTTTACGAACGTCGTTCAGCTCACCAATGAGGTTCACCTCGTTCACCGTGAACTTGTCACCCTCCTCCACGTTCACAGTGATGTAAACCTGATCGCGCTTCGGCGTGATGCTCACCTGCGTGGACGTGATCTGGAATTCCACAAAGCCACGGTCCTTGTAATAAGCCTCGAGCTTCTCAAGATCGCCGGCGAGCTTCTCCCGGGAATACTTGTCGTCATTCTTGTAGAAGGACAGCAGGCTCGGATGCTTGAGCTCGAGATTCTCCAGAAGCTCAGCCTCGTCATAGACCGTGGCTCCAACGACGTTGATGTGGCGGATTCCGGAAGTCTTGCCTTCTTCGACATCGATACTGATGGCAACGCGGTTCCGCGGCAGCTCTTCAACGTTGGTATCGATAGACGCGCCATAGCGCCCTTGTGCCACGTACTGACGTTCGAGTTCGAGCCCGACCCGTTCCAGCGTTGCCTGCTTGAAGATCTCACCTTCCCGCAGGCCCTGCTGGCCGAGGCCGTCGAGCAGCGCCTCTGTGGGGATTGCCTTGTTACCGTCGATCTCAATGCTTTCAATAGCCGGACGTTCAGCGACCGTTACCACCAGTACTCCGCCATCGCGAGCCATCCGGATGTCGTTGAAGAAGCCGGAGCGGAACAGCGCTCTGATCAGCTGACGCACCGACACAGGGTCAAGCACGTCGCCAACCTGCACCGGCAGCTGGTTGAAAACGGTACCGGCAGAGACCCGCTGCAGACCCTGGAGGCGAATGTCCTCCACAACAAAGGAGTCAGCATGAACGGGGCTAAGCGGCAGCATGGCCAGCAGCGCAAGGCAGCCACAGAACAATGTCGTCAGACGATTCATAACAGCCTGGTCAGGTCGTTGTAGAGCGCGATAACCATAAGGCCGCCCACGAGGACGAGGCCGACCTGGGTCGCGAGGATCTGGGCTTTTTCCGACACGGGGCGACCGCGCAGGAGTTCAGCCAGACAGAACATGATGTGCCCGCCGTCGAGAATGGGGATCGGCAGCAGGTTCAGGACACCGAGGGAAATGGACAGCAGCGCACCCAGGGTTACGAAGTATTGCCAGCCCGCGGCCGCAGAATCCCCGGCAACCTTGGCGATCATGATCGGCCCGGAGAGGTTCTCTACGGACACCGCGCCAACAATCATCTTCTTCAGCACCCCGAGGGTGAAAATCGTTTTATCCCAGGTTTCGACCACGGCCCGGGGCAGCGCCTCGAGCACACCGTAGCTTTCCTCATAATAGTGCGGTGCCACGCTCAGATAGCCGATGATCTCACCGGATTCGAGCTCCCGCCGGTCCGGCACAATCCGGAGCGTCAGGGGGCGACCCTGCCGCAGCAGACTTACATCAAGATCCGCTTCCGGAGCGCTCTGGATCGCAACCACCCAGTCACCCCACGATTCGATGGGCGTATCGTTAACAGCGGTTACGAGGTCAAAGGCCTGCAGGCCGTAGCGCTCCCCTGCACCGCCTGGAAGCACTTCGCCCACCAAAGCCGGTGCAGCCGCCTTGAAGCCAAGTGATCCCAGAAGATTCGGGTCCTTCGCGCCCTGGTGCCAGTTGACGATGGGTATGGTGAAGGACTTAAGCTCCGCCCCGGGCTGTCTCGCTTCGATAATGATCTCGCCGCTCTCCCCCATGCGGTCGGCAAGGGCGAGATTGACCTGCTGCCAGTCCTGGGTGCGAACCCCATCAACGGACAGAACTTCCGAATAGCGGGTGAGCCCGGCCTTGCCAAGCGGTGAATCCGGCTCCACCGCACCGAGGATCGGTGCCGATGCCGGGGTGCCAACGACGAAGAGCAGCCAGTAGATAAGCATGGCGAGCAGGAAGTTGGCTGCAGGGCCCGCCGCCGATATGGCCAGGCGCCAGGAAACGGACAGCTCCGAATAATCCTTGTCGCCCGGTTGCAGCGGTACCGCCAGGGGTACCTCGCCGG
>JBCDDI010000191.1:0-6753 GCA_039180365.1 Pseudomonadota bacterium | reverse complement strand
TGGAAATCTGACAGAGCAGGTCGCCTTCCTCGACGCTCGTGCCCCGCTCGACGGGACGCTCGATAATCCGTCCTGCCGTTTCCGCTTTAACGCTGACCGTTCGCTTGTTTTCCGTTTTACCGCGCAGGACTACGTGCTGCAGCTGCGGGCTGGCATTGATGACCCGGGCCCGCACGCGGGTTGGCTCGGCGTCGGCGCGTCGAGCCTCGGACTGGCGGTTCTGTTCGGCCAGGGTGTCATGTCGGACGGGGCCTTCGTTACCCAGCTGACCGGAGAACAGCCACAGGCCAATGGCGGCGGCGATGATGATGGCGGTGACGTAGGTAGCGCGCATACGAATCCCTTCGGTGGCCTTTGGCGCTGAACGCGTGCTGGAGGCCTTGTGACCGGACGTTGTTTTTACGGCAGTGTTACCGTTTGGAACAGCTGGCGCCGATTGACGCCCCTAAACTGCTACCAAAAGTAACACAGTCGGACAATTCGATCTAGCGATAGGCAAGAACTGAATAAGCCGATTACCTTAGGGCCAAGGTCGTCGTGAAACTGTGAAAAGGTGTTGAAAAACCGGGGCTTATAACAGAACCAGGGCGTAAGCCGGTGTCCCACCAGGGCCGGCGGAGCTCAGGGAATGTACTTAGCTCGCGGCGCTCGCCGGTGAAAGTTGCTGGCGACGGTGGCTGACGAAAGTTGCTGGCGACGGTTTTCGGGTTGCGGGGGCCCTAACGCGCTCCGAGCCATTGCGTGGCGCCCCGGAGCGGGGCACCACGGTCGCTTTGCGCGGCTCAAGCAGGTTTCAGGCGCTGGCGCTCGCGCGTCCCTGCATGCGTTCGAACCAGGCAGAAACATTGCCGTTTTCCGGGTTCAGCGGCTGCCCGACGCTGGCACCAAAGGCGAGGAAGCAGAAGAGCAGGATGTCCGCCAGCGTGAGCTTGTCACCGGCAACAAATTCACGACCCTCCAGCTGCCCGTTCAACCAGGTCAGCTTGTCCTGAGCCAACGCTTTCAAGCCCTCGGCCGCTTCCGGGCGGGTCAGCATCCGAGGCTTGAAGAGTTCCAGCCCTTCGGCGAAACGGAAGCCGTTCGCCAGCGGCTCGCAGATGCCGAGATCGATACGTCGTGTCCACATGCGGGTGTTCGCTTTGTCCGCAGCGTCGGCACCGAGCAGCGAATCGCCGGGATTCGTCTCATCCAGGTATTCACAGATCGCCGTGATCTCTGCGATGACGCTGCCGTCGTCGAGCTCCAGAGCCGGCAGCTGACCCGCCGGGTTCTTGGCCAGATAGGCTTCCTGACGGTTTTCAGCGCTCATGATGTCCACATCGACTGTATCCAGATCGATGCCGCGCTCGGCGGCAAACATGCGAACGACGTGCGGGTTAGGACCCATGGAATTGTAGAACTTCATCTCTCTCCTTAAGTTCCGGTTGTGAATCTGTCGCGGGCATCGGCAGCTACCATTCGCCGATGTTCTCCATGTCCTGCCAGGGGCTCGCCGGTGCGAGGGCTTCACCCCGCTGCAAAAGCTCCACAGATATGCCATCCGGCGACCGGACAAACGCCATGCGGCCGTCGCGCGGGGGCCGGTTGATGGTAACGCCGGCGTCCATGAGGTTCTGGCAGAGGCCATAGATGTCGTCTACGGCGTAGGCGAGATGCCCGAAATTGCGTCCACCGGCGAGTTCCTCCGGATCCCAGTTGTAGGTGAGCTCCACCTGCGCTTCTTCATCGCCGGGAGCAGCAAGGAAGACCAGGGTGAAACGGCCGCCCTCGTTTTCGTAGCGGCGGAGCTCTTCGAGGCCCAGGGCCCGATAGAAGGCGAGGGACGCGTCGATGTCGGTGACGCGCACCATGGTGTGAAGGTATTTCATACTAGCGAGCCTTAAGCGCATCCAATATCGATCGGGCAATGTAGCCCAAGGGGCCCCAACAGCAAAAGAGAAAGACGGTAAAAGAGAAAGGCAGGGAAAGAACTGAAACGAGAGTCGCCAGGAAAGTAAGACAAAAAAAACCCCGCGAGTCGCGGGGTTACCATCTGGTCATCACAAGGTCTATGGAGAGTTCGTAGTCAGCCGTTTCCGTTCTTTACCTTGAAGCGGTTCGTCTCAGTTCAGATCCTAGAGCGTCGTAAAGGAAGCCATGCTTGCCGCAAGGGCGAGAAAAGCGCCGAGGAGAAGAGCGCTCTCGCCCCGCGACAGCTTGTCGGTAACCGACAGTCGACCCTCGGCAGGTGCGTGATTTCTCTCTTCGATCTCGAGCCCATCTTTCATGGTGCTCTCTGCTCCTTGTTGCAGTTTCTGTGCTGAGCCGTTGCACTTCTCCGTGGTTCCGAAGCGGCGAACGGGCTAACGGTACGCTTGTCATACTAGTAGCCGAGTCTGCAGGAAGGCAGAATCAATCGTGGAAGCAATATGGACGGCCCTGGCCTCGATAGAGCGCTGTCAGCACCCCCCGGAAGGTTTCTGATTTATGTCTAAACTACTGAATATATTAATATTTTTATCGATCTCGCTGGCGCTGGGCGGCTGCGTCACCAATCCGGTTACCGGTCAGACGGAGGTGGGCTTTGTCAGCACAGAGCAGCAGATCGCCATTGGCCGCCAGCAGTACGTCCCTGCGCAGCAGATGCAGGGTGGGGTGTATGTGGTTGATCCGGAACTCAGCGACTACGTCACCGACGTTGGGCTGCGCGTGGCGGCCTTCTCGAACATTGATCTGCCCTACGAATTTGTTGTGCTGAACAACTCCGTGCCGAACGCCTGGGCCCTGCCCGGCGGCAAGATTGCGATCAATCGTGGCCTGCTGGTGGAGCTGCGCAATGAAGCAGAGCTCGCTGCAGTGCTTGGTCATGAGGTAGTCCACGCCGCAGCGCGACACGGTGCCAAGCAGCTTGAGCGCGGCTATCTGCTCCAGGGGGCGCTGGCCGCTACGGCGATCTCCGTGCAGGGCTCCGCCCTTGGCAATACGGTGATGCAGAGTGCAGGCACCGCCGTGCAGCTCATCAATACGAAATACGGCCGCGATGCGGAGCGGGAGTCCGACTATTACGGCACCCGCATGCTGGCGCAGGCGGGCTATGACCCCTATGCCTCGGTGACCCTGCAGGAGACCTTTCTCAAGCTGTCCGAAGGGCGGAACAGCAGCTGGGTTGAGGGCCTCTTTGCCAGTCACCCCCCGTCGGCGGAGCGGGTGACGAACAATCGGGGGCTTGTTGAGACGCTCCGGCAGGAAGGCTATGCGGGCGGCGAGTACGGCTCAGATCGCTACCAGGCGGCCACCCGACTTCTGCGCGACGACCGGAAAGCCTATGCGCAGGCCGAGGAAGCGCGGCGGGCGATGTTCGATGATGACTATGACAAAGCCTTGAGCCTTGCGGAGCAGGCCCTGGCCGCGCAGAACGGAGAACCGACCTTTCACGCCCTCCGCGGTGACATCCGCTATCAGCAGCAACGTTATGCCGACGCGATCATCAACTATGACCGGGCCATCTCCCGCGATGACGCCTACTACGGTCATTACCTGGGTCGTGGCATGAGTCGCGCTGCCCTTGGCGAACGGGCGGCGGCGAAAGCTGACCTCAATGCTTCCGTGGAGCTGCTGCCCACCACCATCGCCTATCTGGAGCTCGGGAAAATTGCCGAAGCTGAAGGCAACGCCGAGTTGGCCAGCCGCTACTATCAGGCGGCGGGGCAATCGGGAGGGGCCGTTGGTGAAGAGGCCCGAGCCCGGCTGGCCCGACTCTACGGTCAGTAGTTCCCGGCATAGTCATCGGCACTGACATAGAGGCAGTCAGAACCGGCGTAGTCAGTCAGGACAGGCATTGTCAATTAGGACCGGTGGTCACGACGGGCACCGGCGCCGGACTCTCAGGAGGAGAGCCAGGACTGATAGCCGCGCCCGCTTAAAGTCGGTATAAAACGTCCTCTGACGACGGAGGACCTATGGCCAGACCCTACCCGAACCACCCGCAGCTTCGCGGCAACTTTGCCCCCATTCGCATGGAGTGCGATGTGCCCGACCTGATCATCCAGGGCGAGCTGCCGCAGGACCTGAACGTCACCTACTACCGCAACGGACCCGACCCGCAGTTCCCGCCGCGGGGCGCCCATCACTGGTTTGGCGGCGATGGCATGATTCACCGCTTCCACGTTCAGAACGGTCGCGTCAGCTACAACAACCGGTGGATGCGCACCGTTAAATGGAAGCTGGAGCACGAAGCGGGAGAAGCGTTGTTCAGCGCGTTTAACCCCATGGAGAACGACCCAAGCGTCGCCGGCATGGAAACGGATGGCCTTGCGAACACCAATGTTGTCTGGCATGGCGGCAAGCTCCTGGCCCTCGAGGAAGGCCATGCGCCTTTCGCCGTGGATCCCGACACCCTCGAAAGCCACGGCGCCTGGACCTTCGAGGACAAGCTTGAAGGGCCCATGACGGCCCATCCAAAGATGGATCCGAAAACAGGCGAGATGCTGTTCTTCGGCTACATGGCTGATGGCCCTTTCAGTAAGGGAATCAGCTATCAGGTGGTTAACTCAGACGGTGAACTGACCCGTTCCGAGCGTTTTGATGCGCCTTTCGCAAGCATGGTCCACGACTTCATCACCACCGATGAGCACGTGATCTTCCCGATTTTCCCACTGACCGGCAGCCTTGAGCGGGCCATGAAGGGCCAACCGGCTTACGCCTGGGAACCGGACAAGGGCACTCACATCGGCATCATGCCTCGCGACGGATCCGTTGCGGACATCCGCTGGTTCGAAACGGACCCCTGTTATGTCTTCCATCCCATGAACGCCTACACCGATGGGAATCGGATAGTCGCGCACGTCATGCAGTTCGAGGAGGCGCCGCTCTTCCCGCACCTGGATGGCAGCAAGCCGGATCCGAAAAAGGCCAACGCCCGGCTCTGCGAGTGGGAGTTTGATCTTGGGGACAACAGCAATCAGGTTAAGCGAACCTATCTCGACGACATCACCGGTGAGTTCCCGCGCCTCGATGAACGTTTTGCCGGCAACGGCTATCGCCACGGCTACTACGCTGCCTCAACGAGCCACGACGGCGGCGGTGGCTTTGATGCCGTTGTGCATCACGAATTCCAGAAGGGTGACAAGGAGCTCTACGCACTCCCGAACGGCGACCGAACCGGTGAGCCGGTTTTTGTGCCACGCTCGGAGCAGGCTGCGGACGGCGAGGGTTATCTGCTCACTACCGTTTACCGGTCTGCGGAAAATCGCAGCGATCTTGCGATCTTTGATGCGGAGAACGTGGCGGCCGGTCCCATTGCCTGTGCGGAGTTACCGCATCGGGTCCCGCACGGTTTCCATGGGAACTGGAAATACAACGACTGAGGCCTCTACGCGATTAAAGGCTGATTCAGTCCCTGGCCGGTAGCGCCAAGGGCAGGACGCTACCGCGGGGCTGCACAGGTCTCGCGGAGACTACTGGCTGTAGTCGTTCCGGGCTGCGGCGGCCTCAACATGGTATTCGACGAACTCCCAGTCGTTGCCGTCCGGGTCGTAGAAGTAGCGGCGCGTTCGGGCCGGATGATCGGCGACGGTCAGATTGGGCAGAAATCCCGCGGCCTCCATACGCGCCGTGAGGGCGTCCAGGTCATTCACCTCCCAGCCGAGATGATTAAGCCCCGTATCATTCCCGTAGGGGGTGCGATGGAGGTTCTTCGGCACCGTCTGCAGGGCGAGGTAAAAATCGTCGTTGCCCACGTGGCGCCAGGGGCGCCCCAGGCCGTCCAGGCCTTCGCCGCGCCGGCGGAAATCGGGAAACGCTGCGAGCAGGAACGCGTCCAGAGGGTCGGTGTTCTCAACAGAGAGATTGGCGTGTTCGAGTTTCAGCATGGCCGGCTCCAGTACGATTGACTGCTCCTGTTTATTTAGAAACATTTATATTTCTTTATTAGGTCAACGTCCAGGTATTTTATAAACGTTTTTGTTATAAAATTTGGTCTCGGCTATGGCTGTGGCAACTGGTGAACATGAGTCTCATCGCTTCCGATAAACCTCCCGAGGAAGCTGGTGGCAGGCGCACAAAAGATCGCCTGCTGCTGCTACTGAAGTCTCGCGGATCCCAGACCACAAAGGACCTGGCGGAGGCGCTCGAAATCAGCGTGCCTGCAACGCGGCGGCATCTGGAGTCTCTGAGCGATCTGGTCTACGCAGAGCAGGAAAGTGGCGCGGTTGGCCGTCCGGCGCAGCGCTGGCATCTTACAGACGCAGCGCAGGGCCGATTTCCTGACACACACAGCGAACTGACGGTTAAGCTGCTTGAGACCATTGAGCACACTCTGGGTCGCGATGCGCTTGATGCAGTGATCGCTGAACGTGCGCGGGAAACAGAGGCCGCCTACCTTGCGCTGATTACGCCGATGAAATCCCTGGCCGGACGTCTGCGGCGTCTTACGGAGCTCCGCTCGCAGGAGGGCTACATGGCCGAAATTGAGAAGACGGAGGATGGTTGGCTGCTGCTTGAGAACCACTGTCCGATCTGTGCGGCAGCCAGGGCTTGCCAGGGATTCTGCCGCAGCGAACTTGAACTGTTCCGAAAGGTGCTTGGTCCCAAGGCCCAGGTCGAGCGCGTTGAATATGTCCTTGAGGGTGGTCGACGCTGTGCTTACCGGGTGACCAGCACCTGATTAACGAGCTTCCCGGTCAGGTAAATGACGGCAAAGCGTCATTTCGGCGCAACTGCCCAGAGTTTACCCAGAGCGTCTTCGTGGTAAGGCAGGCCGGCTGAGTCCAGCGC
>JBCDDI010000190.1:0-6762 GCA_039180365.1 Pseudomonadota bacterium | reverse complement strand
CCAGCAGGAGCGCAAACTACCGTGTGGTCTCGTCAGACACAACCTTGGGCCGGAAAGCGAGGAGCACGTTGCCAGGCGTCTGGCCGAACATGCCGTAACCGGAGCTCACCAGCAGCAGACCATTCGCGGCGATCACGGAAGCGTTATCAATGGCACCACCCTGGCCGGCTACGCCATTTATCCCCTCGTAGTCGCGGACCGTGTCGTACTCAAAGAGCAGGGCCCCATCGGCGCTGTCGAAGATCCGCAGATAGCCGTCGAGGCTGCCTTGAACTACGGCCCGATCGACAACCGTGGTTGCCGCGGAATAACCATACTGGAACCGGCAGTAGGGCAGCCTGGCTTCGCGCCCCTCGCAGTCCGGCGTCGCGCGGACGGTCCAGCGCGAGCGGCCCGTTTCCACATCGATGGCGTAGAGCCCCGGCTGCGGTGTGAACCCCTCCCGCGGCCGGCCGGGATCACTGATGCCGGTGTAGACGGTGCCGTCATGGTAGGCCATCCCCCAGTGGATGCCGCCGTTTGCCGTGCCGGTGCCGTTGTTCCAGTGCCAGAGCAGCGCGCCGTCCTCATCAGGATTCAGAGCCCAGACATCGCTCGACTTCTGGCCAGCCAGGAGGACGTCCGAGCCATCGGCGCGCTCCGCGATGATGACCGAAGCGCCGAAGTCGACGTCCCGCTCGACGCTCTGTTCCGGCGGACAGTTCGGCGAACGCTCACCGCCACGTCGGCGACAGCCTGCCAGGAAGATGTCGTTGGCAGTCGCCTGAAAGGACCAGCGAACCTCTCCCGTCGCAAGATCCAGCGCGAGAATCGCGTCCGTATGCGGGTGCGCCGGTTCGGAAGTCGCCTCCCCGGTACCGACATAGAGCAGTCCGCGTTTTGCATCGATAGCGGGCGAGGTCCACACGGGCGCGCCGGACGGTCCCCAGATCATCTGCCCATCGCCGCGATCACGCACGGGCTTTGCTTCCGGCAAGGTGGGGGTTAACCACTTCAGCTCACCGGTTTCACCATCCAGCGCGGCCACCGCGCCATGGGATTTGCAGCATTCGTGGCTCGGCTGCGCACCGACCATAATCTCGAACTGAGAAATCGAGGCATAGAGCACGCCGTCGTGGAACTGCGGGGTGCCGGTGATGATGGTTTCTGGAAAGCGTTTCAGGTTCTTCACCCAGACGCGCGCCCCGCTCACCGCATCCACCACATGCAGCCGACCATCCATGCCGCCGAAGGCAAGCACAGCCCGATCCGACTCCGGCAGCCGGCCGAAGCTGAGACTGGAGCGCAGGGGCCCTTCAGCCTGGTAGACCCACTTCACGCAGGGCTCGCCGCTGATATCGAAGGCATACAGCTCCTGGCTGTCTACGGGCGTCAGGTAAAGGGTGCTGCCAAGCACCAGCGGCTGGGAGCGCATCATGGTGATGTTTGGAAAGGCCAGCACCCAGGCAAGCTCGAGTTCCGCCAGGTCATCCCTGTCGAGACCCGCCTCGGCGGCAGAGAGAGATCGATGGTTTTTCGGACCGAAGCCGAAGCTCGTTACCGGCGGCGTCGCCTCGAGGTCTACGGCCATGCGGTCCGCCGCGCAAAGCGCGCCGGCGATCCAGTCATTGTCGTTCCGGGTCTGGCCCTGGAAGTAGTCCATCAGGTCAGCCAGCTCATCGGTCGAGAGCGCTGCCCCCTGGGCTTTCATGCGTCCCTCGGTCAGGGCGTATTCGATCAGGGCCGGGATCATGCGCGTGAGCGTATCGAACGTGCGGGCTTTGCTCGCCTCCGGGTCGTCATGGCAGGCGGCGCAGTGCACATCATAGACAGCTCGGCCCGGATGCACGTCCGCCGCCAGCGCCGTTTGCACCAGACCAGGCAGCAGGCACGCCGCCAAAAAAAAGCTCAACCGAGCGCCTCGTCTTCTCACCCCTGTCTCCCCGCGTTCTGAGAGCGCCAAGTTTAGCGGCTCCAGGGCCGTCGCTGCAGACTCCCCTCTCACGCACGAGAGTGAAGCACGCGAGCCTCGCCATCGCTCGACAGTTTGGAGTCGCTCCGCCTTTCTGGTGTAGGGTTTCGGTTGGGGAAAGGCGAGGGAAAAGAGATGCCGGTAGAGATGATCGGTTGGATCGCACCGCAGGTGAAATCAGAGATTGTGGCGCCAACGGGGCCTGTCTTTGATGCGAAGGTGATCGAAGAAACAGCACGTATTCACGAGCAGGCGGACTTCGACCGGGTGCTCATCGGCTACTTCTCCGACGCGCCGGATGGTTTTCTCATCGGCGCCCATGCAGCCACGGTAACGGAGCGCCTCGGCTTCCTGCTCGCCCACCGACCGGGGTTTGTTGCGCCCACGCTCGCGGCGCGCAAGCTGGCCACCCTTGACCAGCTCTCCGATGGGCGCCTGGCCGTGCATATGATTTCCGGTGGCAACGACGCCGATCAGGCCCGCGATGGGGATCACGTCGACCACGCTGGCCGCTACCGGCGCACGGAGGAGTACATCCAGGTGCTAAAGCGGGTCTGGGAGGACGAAGCACCCTTCGACCACGAAGGTGAGTTCTATCAGGTCCGCCGCGCCTACTCGGAGATTCGTTGTGTTCAGGCGCCGCGGATCCCGATCTATGGTGGCGGCGGCTCCCAGGCGGCCATCGACACCCTCGCCCCGCACATTGACTGTTTCATGCTCTGGGGCGAACCCCTCGACGATACCGCTGCCTTTATGGCCAAGGTCCGTCAGGCCGCCGCGGAAAACCCCATCGGCTTCAGCGTTTCCACCCGGCCGATCCTTGGGCGAACAGAAGGTGAGGCATGGGACCGTGCCCGCAACATTCTGGCGCAGATTGAGGCGCGCATGGGATCACGGCAGCGAAAAGGTCCGCAGAATATCGCTTCCCAGCGGCTGCTCAATGCCGCCGCGGAACAGGAGGTCTACGACAGCTGCCTGTATATGGCTCTGGCCACCGCCAGCGGGGCGCCCGGCAACTCAACGGCCCTCGTCGGCACGCCAGAGACTGTCGCCGAAGCGATGGCCGCCTACTACGATCTGGGCGCAAAAACGCTGCTGATCCGGGGTTATGATCCGCTGCCAGATGCCATTGAGTACGGCGAAGAACTGATCCCACGGGTCCGCGCCCTCATTGCCGAGCGCGACGCGGCGGCGGGCTGATAAAAGAAACCACGGAAGGTAAAGAAAGAAACGGAAGGTAGCGTCGATGAATTCAAACCGCAGAATCCCATCATTCAGCTTTGAGCCAGCCATCAGCACCATCCGAGCAACGGGCGGCCTGCTTCTGCTGCTGCTTGTCTCGGGCTGCGGGGGGCCGCTGGGTCCCCTGGCGGGAGGTGCGCTGTCTGGACCGGAGTCACCGTTGCCCGAAGATGTTGCGCCGCTCGCCGGGCTCCTAGACTGGCAACTTGAAACGGTCGCCGAAGATGGTTCGCCCTACAGCGTGAACGTCTGGACGGGCGTGGTGGACGACGGACTTTACGTCCCGACATCGCTCATTCTGGGTGTGGAGAATCCGAAAGATCGAGCCTGGGTGCAGAACGTCGAGCGGGATCCACGCATCCGCCTCCGCTCCGAGCGTAAGGTCTACACCGCCGAACTCGAACGGATTGACGACGAAGCCACGGTCGCGGCGGCGAAAGAAACGATCCTGAGGAAGTATGAGGAGGAATCCTCAGCGCACAGCGCGGCGGCCTGGATCTATCGCGTTCAGCCGCGCGGCGCATCCGAGCCGCTCAACTGACACTGTCCGATAACTGCTATCCGATAACTGACAGATGACTTATGAATGGCACGACCTGGTCGGCAACCTGGGCGTTCTGCTCGTGTTGGGGACCTATCTCGGGGTGCAGATGGAGCGGATGGACGTACGCCAGCCCGCCTATTCCCTTGCCAACGCCCTTGGCGCGGTGCTGATCATCGTGTCGCTGAACTTCAACTTCAATCTGTCGTCGTTCATCATTGAGATCGCCTGGCTTTCGATCAGCCTGCTCGGACTCTATCGCTCCTGGCGGCAACGGCAGCGCGCCTCCTGAGGCAGCTTGAAGCCTTTAAGGCCTGAGGCGCAGTACGCAAACTGGCTGCATAAATCAGAGCTCTGCGAGTTCGGCTTCCGGTTTCTTCGAGCTGTTCTTTGAGCTGAAGCCCGCGAGCCGGCTTCGAGCCACTTCTGTAATGCGTACCACGGCCGGATGCTTCAGCTTCCGTTCCGGAGAAATCGCGTAGTAGTTCTCCACCACACCTTCCGCATCGCCGATGGGCTTTGCGTGATACATATGCTGTACCTGATCAGATATAGCAGCCGGTGCCGGGAAAACGCCGGCGCCAGCCTCACCAAAAGCTTTTAGCAGTGCGCTGTCGTCAAACTCGGCAACGGTATTGGGCGTCACATTGTGCCGATCGAAGAACTCATCGAGCGCCCGGCGCAGCGGGTTTGAGCGCACGGGCAGCAGCACCGGAGCCCCATCGAGAGTTTCCGGGAAACGTCTGGCATAGCGCGCGGCCATGGAGCGCCGCGCAAAAAGCGTTACCGGGGACTCGCCGAGCGGGTGATTGTAGGCGCGTACGTTAAGGCCGGAGGGAATGGAGCGATCGGAGATGACCAGGTCGAGGCGATGCACGGCGAGATCCCCGAGCAGCTGTTCGAGGTCGCCTTCACTGCATACCACACGAACGGCAGGGTCGAGCTCCAGCGCCGGTTCGATCACCCGATAGGCGATCAGCTTGGCGATTGAGTTGACGATGCCGACGTTCAGTGTCTGTGGCGCCTGCGGAGACTTGGAGCGGATGCGTTCGGAAAGCTCGGCGCCGAGCGAGAAAATTTCATCCGCATACTGCTGCACGATGCGGCCGGTGTCCGTCAGCGCCAGGCCTCGCCCAACCCGCTCAAAGAGCGGCTCACCAACACTTTCTTCCAGCAGCTTGAGCTGACCGCTGATCGTCTGCGGCGTCAGGTGCAGCACTTCGGATGCCCGGGCAATGCTGCCCTCACGGGCCACGGCCCAGAAATAGTGAAGGTGGTTGTAGTTTAGATGTCGCACGCTCGCACTCCAGAACTGCCTTTGCCAAGCGTAACGTTTTTTCGATGAAAAGTGTGCAATAAGTTCGCTTTTTTCTAACTCACCACGACGAGCTGATAGACGCCGAAGATCGACAGGAGGGCAACGGCCGTCCAGGGCTTAAGGCCGGCGAAGAGGCGGCAGAAGAGCCACAGCAGCAGCGTCATTGCACCAAGCATGGTGAGCGGCAGCACCCCGATGCCGCTGTTGGCAACCGGTGCGAGAAGCCCCGTAAGCCCAAGCACGACGCCCAGATTAATCAGGTTGGAGCCGACAATGTTGCCCATCGCCATCTGATTGTGACCACGGCTCACCGCTACGAGTGTTGCAGCAATTTCCGGAATCCCCGTGCCAATGGCTGTCACGGTCAGCGCAATGACGGCCTCGGATACCCCAAAATACTCGGCCATACCGATGCCGCTGGCGACCATGGCCTCAGCGCCGACCACAAGCAGTACAACCCCGATGCCGAGGCGCAGCAGATGGAAGCCCGTGCTGCGGCCATCATTGTCCGAAGTTATCGAGCAAGCGCCCTCGGAGCTTCGAACGCGATAGACAAGCAGCCCGCCGATCACCAGGAGCAGGAGGATTCCATCCAGGCGGGACAGGGCCTGGTCGGCGATCAGGAAGATGGCGAATGCGGTCAGCAGCACAAGGACGGGCAGGTCAAAACGACGAACGGATTCGTCGACCGGCATGGCGGCAAAGAGGGCGGCAGCACCAAGGACGAGGGTGATGTTGACGACGTTCGACCCGACAACGTTGCCGACGGCAATCGCACCGAAGCCATGAACGGCAGCATCCAGGCTCACAGCCAGCTCGGGCAGGCTGGTGCCTACCGCAACGATGATCAGTCCGGTGACAGCAGCGGACAGATTGAAGCGCTGACCCAGCTGCAAGGCGCTGCTGATAAGGCGATCAGCGCCGATGTAAAGCAGCACACAGCCAAACACCAGAAATAGTAGATGCAGGGTCATTGCCGTAGTCTGGGGCCTGCACTATCTTCGTAAAACTCGATATTGAAGAGAGAAAGAAACGGAATAGTCGAACAATCAGGCATGTGGAATACCTGTTCGGGAGGACGCAGAACACCTTGTCGCGCTATGGTGACGGGCTTCAGCCAGAGAGCAAGGCGCATGACCGACCAGCAGCCTGAAGCCAACGCAGCACAGATCCCCGACCACTGGTTCAGCCGCGCCGATGAGTCGCCGGATGAACGTTTCTACGAAGAACCACGCTTTGTCGCTCACATCGACCAGGCAACCATCGACGCCCTGACCGCCTTCTATCGGGACTTCCTGCCGGCCGGAGCAAGCCTCCTCGACCTGATGTCCTCCTGGATCTCCCATCTGCCGCAGGATGTCAGCTACCGCAGCGTTCAGGGTCTCGGCATGAACGCGGCAGAACTTGAAGCCAATCCGCAGCTGGATGGGTATCGCGTGCAGAACCTCAACGAGAATCCAACGCTGCCTTACGAGCCCGGCACCTTCGATCGGGCGATGATCGTCGTTTCTATCCAGTATCTGATCAGGCCCATCGAGGTGCTGCGCTCCGTTTACGAGGCGCTCACAGACGGGGGCGCGGTCTGCATCGCCATGTCGCATCGCCTGTTTCCAACGAAAGCGATCGCCGCTTTCCAGCAGCTGCAGCCGCAGGAGCGGGTTCAGCTTGTCGCCCACTATCTCGATCAGGCCGGCTTTCAGGACATCGCCT
>JBCDDI010000189.1:0-6770 GCA_039180365.1 Pseudomonadota bacterium | reverse complement strand
CCAGCGGCAGCAGCACAGCCATGGAGCCCGGCTTACGCGGATCCTGAATCCCGACGGTCCAGGGTTCTCCGAAACGATCCCCGAGAATGCGGCTGTCACCGCCCGCAGCCACGGAGGCCTGGGTGATTCCAGCCTCCGCCAGGAGATTGATACAGAGATCAACCGCATAACCCTTGGCGATGCCACCGAGATCGATGTAAACGAGGGGATGGGCGAAGCGCACCTTCCCGGCCGCCGCATCAAGCTCAATAAACTCGTAGTTGATGGCGGCGAGGCCAGCTTCAAGCTTCGCATCGTCCGGTCGCTCTCCAGCCCGGTAGTCGTAGTAGCGACCGACCGAGGCATAGGTGATGTCGAAGGCGCCTTTCGTCATGCGGGAAACGCGAACGCTGCGGTCGAGGAGCGCGATCATCTCGGCGCTGGCTGGGGTCCAGCCTTTACCGGCGTCCCGGTTGAGCCGGGAGAGTTCGCTGGACTCAATATAGGGGCTGTAGGTCTGTTCGATGCGCCGCATCTCAGCGATCACCCGATCGAGAAGCGCCTTCGCCGCATCGGCATCCTCGTGCCAGAGTTCCGCGTGCACGCGGGTGCCCATAATCGGTTCCGTAACTTCATGCCACTCTGCCCGGGCCCCGGTCACCGCTAAGAAGCCCCAGAGCAGAAGGATCAGAGAACGCGCCGGGAGAGGCATCAGGAAACCAGGCTCGCCGCCAGACTGCCGATGGCAACGCCGCGCCGGCCCTGTCGGATCTCGTTCCGGTCATGGGCGGAGGTCAGGTAAGCGAGAGACAGGCCCGTCGCCGGATCTACCCAGGCCAGCTGGCCGCCGGCGCCATTGTGACCGAAGGCCAGCGGCGAATTGGTATGTCCAAAGCCGCGGAAATTGCGGGTCTCGTCACCGGCGATAACAATGCCGAGCCCCCGGCTCACGGGCTTTCTGAAGAGCGGATCGACAAGGCCTTCCGTACGCACCCGCCGTGCACTGGCAAGCGTTTCCTGAGTCCAGAGCTCACGCCCATGGCGGCCGCCCTGGAGGAGCGCCTGATAATAGAGCGCCAGCGTCGCCGCGTTGGTGAAGCCGCCACCGCCAGGCACACCCACGGCGCGAATCGCCGGATCGTTAAAGGAAAGAATGGCCTCTTCGGTCACCTCAGTGACCGGCGGCTTAGGCACGCCCATGCGCGAATACTCTTCGTCGGTGATGGCGTCGCCGCTATGACCACAGAGGACGGCCCGGTGATTTTCCGATTCCGGCAGGCCAACCCAGAGATCTTCGAGGCCGAGGGGCATACAGATCCGTTCTCGAATGAACTGCTGAAAGGCAATACCACCGCGGCGCTCGATGATTTCCGCCAGCACCCACATGGTGGAGGTTGGGTGATACTCGAAGCGGCTGCCCGGCTCCCAGGACAGGCGCCACTGACTGAAGCGCTCATAACGGCGCCCGGGATCGAGCCAGTCGAGGCTCTTGAAGGGCGCCGCCGGGAAGCCGGCCGTGTGCGTGAGCAGCTGTTCAACGGTGACCACTTCTTTGCCGTTCGAGGCGAAGGCAGGAACGATGTCCGCGACCCGCTCGTTGAGATCGAGGCGGCCATCCTGCAGCAGCAGCCAGATCGCCGACGAGGTGATCGCCTTGGTCGCCGAAAAGATGCAGAACAGGCTGTCCTCGTTCGCCTCGCCGAAGCTCTCAAAAAGCGCAAGCTCACCTTTGCGGGCGACGGCCACCTGCGCCGCTGGCAGCAGGCCTTCATCTACTTCCCGGCTAACCCGCGCCAGGAAAGCCGCGACGGCACTGACGTCGAGGCCGAGCGCACTGAACCCGGCCACCTCGAATCTGCTCATACGTTTCTCCGGCAGAGGTCTATGACCCTGAAATCTATGAATATTCCGGATGATTACCTAAGTGCGCTATACGCTGCAAACGGATGCTGGCTAGAATCCGCCCCATGAAAGACATCATCGAAAGCTTCGAAGCCGGCGTCGGCAATACCCCGTTAATCCGGTTGTCGCGTCTCTCTGAAATGACCGGCTGCGAGATTCTCGGCAAGGCCGAGTTCCTGAACCCTGGCGGCTCCGTTAAAGACCGGGCAGCCCTCTGGATGATCCGTGAACACGAGAAATCGGGCGCCCTTCAACCCGGCGGTACGGTGGTGGAGGGCACCGCCGGAAACACGGGTATCGGTATTGCCCACGTCTGCAACGCCCGGGGCTACGAGTGCATCATCTATATGCCCGACAACCAGTCGCCGGAGAAGGTTGAGATCCTGAAGACCCTGGGCGCCGAGGTCCGGGTTGTGCCGACGGTCCCCTATCGGGATGAAATGAACTATCAGAAGCAGGCCGGGCGTTTCGCCGAATCACTGGCGGGTGCCGTGTGGGCGAACCAGTTCGACAACACCGCCAACCGCCTCGCCCACTATGAGTCGACGGGCCCGGAGATCTGGTCCCAGACCGAGGGCACCGTGGACGCCTTCGTGGCCGCCACAGGCACTGGCGGCACGCTTGCAGGGGTGAGCCGCTATCTCAAGGAACAGAATCGGGACGTACAGATTGTGCTCGCGGACCCAATGGGCAGTGCGCTCTACAACTGGGTGACCACCGGCGAAGCAACCATGAGTCAGGGACCGTCCATCACCGAAGGCATCGGCAACAGCCGCGTCACGGACAACCTGGCGGACACGGAAATCGACGATGCCATCCAGGTGACCGACCAGGACATGGTCACCATGGTCTATCAGGAGCTCCTCACCGAAGGCTGGTTCAACGGCTCGAGCACCGGCATCAACCTCTGCGCGGCCGTGGCCCTGGCGAAGAAGCTCGGTCCCGGTCATCGTATCGTGACGATCCTCTGTGATACGGGGCACAAGTATCAGTCACGGCTCTACAACGAAGCCTTCCTTGCTGAGAAAGGTCTCGAGCCCTGGAAACCTCAGCGGCCCTTGAAGACCGGCTCCCGTTTGTCCACAAAGGCCTTAGCCGCTTCCCGGTGATCTTCCGTGAGGCCCGTATGGACGTGATGCGTGGCCTCAAGATCCAGACACTCGATCACATCCGCGCCCATGGCCGCTCGCTTGAAGTTCTCCTTCATGTAGCGATAGGCAACCGGCGGTCCTGAAGCCAGGCGCCGGGCGAGAGCCAGGGTCGCGGCCTCAAGCTCTGCCGCCGGGACAACCTGATTGGCGATGCCAAGGCGCAGACACTCTTCAGCGCCAACGCGATCGGAGAGAAAGTAGATTTCCTTAGCCTTGCCACTGCCGACCAGCTGCGAGAGAAAAAAGCTGCCGCCGTAGTCGCCGCTGAAGCCGACCCGGGCGAAGGCGCTGGTGATGAACGCCGAATCCGCCATGATGCGTAGATCCGCAGAAAGCGCGAGCGCCAGTCCCGCCCCGGCCGCTGGCCCGGGCAAAGCCGCAATCACCGGCTTCGGCATCAGATACATGCGGCCGGCCGTGTTGCGCTGGTTAAGACGCTGCGCATGAATGCGTTCATCGAGGGTTGGCCCAGGCCCGCCGTCACCGCGGGCTGCCATGCCTTTCACATCACCACCGGCGCAGAAGGCGCCGCCTGCTCCGGTGAGAACAATGCAGCGCACGTCGGCGGTCCGCTCCGCGTAGTCGAGGGTCTGTTCCAGACCCGCGTTCATAGGCCCGGACATGGCGTTACGCGCCTGCGGCCGATTCAGAGTGATGACCACCACTCCGTCTTCCTGATGCGCCAGGATGTCCTCCGTGCCCGTATCCAGCTCCTGTCTCGTTGCTTCGCTACTCATTGAACCTCGCTCCTTGCCAATTGGCAGTTCTGTTAGTTCGCGCCAGTCACTCAGGCAACGCGACGCGCGCCGCGGCGACCGGAACACCGGCCACATCGCAGGCAAACTCGTAGACCGCGCCATGACGGTCACTTGGCGCGCCGTCCGACCCGGAAACGATGTAAAGGGTTTTCAATTGATCCCCGCCGAAGCAGACGCTCGTGCACATGGGATCGGGAATGGCGATATGTGCGCGGCGGGTTCCGTCCGTCTCAAGGACGGCCACACCATGACCACCGGCAGCAAGAGCAACCCAGACGGAACCGTCCTCGGCCACCGCCAACCCATCCGGCGCACCGTCCTCAAGCTCCGCAAACAGGCGTTTCTCTCCGAGATCACCATCCTCGGCTACCGGGTAACAGAAGACGGCGCGGCGGAGTGAATCCGAGTGATAGAGCGTGCGGCCATCCGGTGAAAAACCGAGACCGTTCGTCAGCCGGACGTCCTCCGCAACCTGCCGGGTCGTACCGTCCAGGTCTATGCGGTAGAGGTTACCCGCCTGCGGTTCCCGTCCATCTTCGAAGACCGGGCTGTTACCGAGGGAGCCGACATAGATGCGCCCTGCCGCATCGGTGGTGAGATCGTTGTAGCCCACGTTGCCAGCTTCCGGATCCCGATCCAGGAGCAGCTGCGTGGCGCCACCGGAAAAGGGTTTGAAACTCACGTTGCGACCGCTCACGACCAGGCCACCGGCCGAGTGCAGGGCCATACCGCCAATACCTTTGCGGTGTTCGAAGATTGTGCTGACGCTGCCGTCCTCGCCGAGACAGTAAACGCCACCGCCAAGGACGTCGCTGAACACAAGCCCACGCGCTGGATCCCACACGGGGCCTTCGATGAGCCCATAACCGCGTAGAAGCGCTTCGCTGATTTCCTGCGTGATCACCCCTGTGCCGTTCGGACCCGCAGGCCCCGGCAGTCTCCCTTCCCCCGAAAGGCAAAAAACCTTGTCACAGCGCGAGTAAAGAGGCAACACTAGCCGGCCGGAAGGGGGACTCCATGCTTATCCAGGCCGCGCAGCTCACGCATTTCGTCAGTCAGATATTCATCACCGCGGGCAGCCAGAGCGCCGTTGCTGAGAAGGTGGCGCACCATCTGGTGGCCGCCAACCTCAAGGGTCACGACTCCCACGGCGTCGGCATGGTTCCCGCCTACGTGGGCAACATCCGTGCGGGCCACCTGAAGGTGGACGCCGAGGCCGCCCTGGTCCGCGACCAGGGTGCCGTCATGCTCGTCGACGGTCAGTTCGGCTTCGGTCAGGTGGTCGGTGCTCAAGCCGTTGCCATGGCGACCGAGCGGGTGCGCGATACGGGCGTTGTCTGTATGGGCGTGCGCAACTGTCACCATCTCGGCCGCATCGGCAGCTATGGTGAACAGTGCGCGGCGGCAGGTCTCGTCTCCGTGCACTTTGTCAACGTCGTCGGCCACGGCCCCCTCGTCTCACCCTTTGCGGGCCGTGAACGGCGTATGTCGACCAACCCCTTCTGTGCCGTCGTACCTCGAGGTGAGGAACCCCCGATCGTCCTGGACATGGCAACGAGCGCAATCGCTCAAGGCAAGGTGCGGGTTGCCTATATGAAGGAGGAGCCCGTCCCGGAAGGTGCACTCATTGACCACGAAGGCCTGCCGACGACTGCGGCCAACGTCATGTTCGAGGAACCTTTCGGCTCTCTGGGTCCCTTCGGGGCACACAAGGGCTATGGACTGGCCGTGCTCTGCGAGCTGCTCGGCGGAGGTTTGGCCGGCGAATGGACGGCGCAGCCGGGCCAGCCTCGGGAAAACACCATCGTGAATCACATGCTGATGATTGTGCTCGATCCCGCCGCCTTCGGCGGGCTCGCGCGTTTCCAGAGCGAAGTCAGCGCCATGGTCGACTATCTGCACAGCACCACCCCGGCAGCCGGCGCCGACCGCGTGCGGGTGCCCGGCGACCCGGAGCGGGAGTCTCTGGCGAAGCGCGAAGCCGAGGGCATTCCCATCGACGACAACAGCTGGGCTGGCATTCTCAAAGCGGCTGGGGTCGCTGGTCTATCGGAAGCAGACATCACCGGCCTGATCAGCTGAGCGGAGCCTGTCAGGCGTTGACGGCAGAGGCCTCGCTGCTCAGGGGCTTAAGCGGCGCCCGAACAGAGCCAGGAGCTTCTCCCAGTGCCCTTCGGCGGCAGCCTCGTCATAAACCGCGCGCTCTGGAAACACAAAACCATGTGCCGTGCCCGGATACCACTCGATCGTGAAGTTCGCACCGGCAGCTTCGAGGGCCTCACGGAGCGCTTCAATCATCGCCGGCGGCGCCCACTCGTCTGTTTCCGCGCAGCCGAAGTAGAGCTCTGCGCAGATAGAAGCTGCATCGCGATGCGGTGAGTCAAGGGCCTCGGTGCACAGGCGCACGCCGTGGAATGACGCCGCAGCTCGGATCTGTTCCGGAAACCGGGCCGCCGCCGCAAAGGCAAAGGGACCGCTCATGCAATAGCCGACAACGCCGACGCCTGCTGCGGCCGCTTCCGGGTCCTCGTCCGCATGGGCCATGCACACCTCAAGATCAGCACAGACCATGGCATTGGTGAGCGAGTTCATGTGCGCCACCATCTGCGAGCGCCGCTCCGGGCTGATAACAAACTCCCGGACACGGCGGTAGTAAAGGTTGGGCAGCATGACGTAGTAGCCGGCCGCCGCGAGACGGGTTGCCATGCGATGCAGCTCCGGCCGTTTCCCCGGCGCATCCATGAGAAACAGCACCAGCGGATGCGGACCCGAGCTTTCCGGCCGGACGATAAACGTGTTCATCGCACCGTCGGCCGTATTGAGATCAAGCTCTGTTTCGATCAAGGGTCTTCTCCCAGTTCCGCAAAGCGATACTCGCGCTTCAATGCCTGGAGGCTGTGGCAGGCGCCGGATTTGTCGAGCACATCCGGGTCCATGGCGAGGGCGGCGAGGCAGCGGCCGAGGAGCCGGGGGCTCGGTG
>JBCDDI010000188.1:0-6777 GCA_039180365.1 Pseudomonadota bacterium | reverse complement strand
TGGGTCGGGTCCTTGAGATCAACCTCGCTGAGCACAAGGCTGTCATGGCCCGTGGCGAGCTCCCCGTGAAAGTGACCGTGCGCCCACTCCGGATGCCCGTAGCCGATGCCTTTCATGAAAAACGTTTGCCGGGGCGTGAGGCGAATGCTCGCCTCACCAAGGCTCAGTTCCGCCGCTGCCGCATGCCGCGTACCCGCTGCGTAGTCGAGCGCGCTGTTAACAGCGGCCGGCTCGACCAGCCCCGCGCTGGAGACGCGGCGCCCGGCCGTGTTCCAGGGGGCGCCACTTTCGTCGGCGTTGAGGTGATAGAACGTTGCCTCATCGTCGAAGTTCAAGGGTGCCCAGAGCCAGAAGAACTGCGGCGCGCGGGCATAGGGATTCTGCTGAGGATCGCGCGCGCCAATGGGCCGAATGCCCCAGGACCGATCCCGGGTGCCCCACCACTTGTCGCCGTCTACGCTGAAGCTCTGCTCCTGGAAGCGAATCTCCCCGGACCAGGTACCATTCTGCGTGAGCCGCGTGTAGTCCATGGAGGTCTGACTGCCGACCCGACGGGTGAAGCGCGGCTCCTCGATGGCCGGGAACCGGGCCTCGAAGGTGAGCTCGCCGGAGAGCCCGGTGGCATCGTCGTCGATGCTGAGGCGCAGGGTCTGCAAGGGTTCCAGCACCTCCACGCCGACCGGTCCGACGCGGGTATCAAGGCGCTCCATATGCAGGACCTTCGAGGCGTAAACGTTGTGCTGAACACCGTCGATGATGAAAGAGAAGGCCGCATCCATGACGTTCAGGTGCGGATAAACACCGAGCGCGGCGGCAAAGAACAGGTCACCGTCGCGTTCGTAACCATTGAAGAAATAGCGATCGTAAAAGTTCCGATCCGTACCGGAGTAGGCAGCCGGCTCGGGGGTCTGATGGATGGGATAGTCGTCGGCTTTTGTTAACATCGGCCGCTCACTGTGATCTCGCCTCGGTGGGCCACCATAGCTTTGGACTGGGAGTGCTACAAGCGCATCTGCGATGAACCGCAGGTCTTTTCCCGTTGGATGCTCGAGCAGACCCGGGAGCTCGTGGGCCCGCGGCTTGGCGCCTGCATCGATCCTGCCGCCCTCGGCCTGCCTTATAACAAGCCGGTCGACCATCGTGGCGGCGGCGCGACGGACATGTTCCGCCTTGCCCTTGATCGTGCTGTTGTCGGCAGCATTCATCGGGCCGTGCAGACGGCCGTCCTCGACCAGCGTCGTAGCTCGGGCACCCGGGAACGCGGTCTCGGCGGTTTTGAGGAAGCCTGGGCGGAGTATCTGCAGTCCTTTGATTCATTGCCGGGCCGGCCGGAAGCTGCCGATGCGCCCTGATGTTTCCTGATGTTTCGTAAAGTGCTTGTGGCCAATCGCGGCGCCATTGCCCGTCGCGTGATCCGCGCCTGCCATGAGCTCAGGCTTGAGAGCGTTGCCGTTTACTCCGATGCGGACGCCGGCGCGCCTTATCTCGCGGAGGCTTCGGAAGCCCTTAACCTTCCCGGTGAAAGGGCCGCGGACACCTATCTCAACGTCGAGGCGCTGCTCGCCGCAGCAGATGCCGCGGGTGCCGATGCACTGCATCCGGGCTACGGGTTTCTTGCGGAAAGCGGCAGTTTTGCCCGGGCCGTGGCGGCCGCGGGATTGTGCTTTATTGGCCCGGATGCTCGTTGGCTCGAGACCATGGGCGACAAGGTTGCAGCCCGGGCGCTGGCTGGAGAGCACGGTTTTCCGGTTTTCGCAGGCAGTGACCGACTGTCCGGCGCGGAAGCGGCGCAGGCTGCGGCCGAGGTGGTCGGCTTTCCGCTCATGCTCAAACCGGCCGCCGGGGGCGGTGGTATCGGCATGCGTGTGGTCGAAGGGCCGGAGGCGCTCGCAGGCGCCGTAAACCAGGCCGGCGCCCTGGCGATGGCGGCCTTCGGCGACGACGGCCTGTTTCTCGAGCGCTGGATCGAAGCCGGGCGGCACATCGAGTTCCAGCTTCTCGGCGACGGTCGAGGTAATGCGCTGCATCTGCATGAGCGCGAATGTTCTGTGCAGCGCCGGCATCAGAAGGTCATTGAGGAGTCCCCGGCACCAGGCATCGAACGCAGCGAACTTGAAGGTCTGGCTGATCGCGCAAGCGCCTTCGCCGCCGCCCTCGGCTACGACAACGTCGGCACCCTGGAGACGCTGCGCGCCGGCGCTGACGACTATGGTTTTCTCGAGATGAATACCCGCATTCAGGTCGAGCACGGCGTGACCGAGCTCGTCACCGGAGTCGATCTGGTCGCCGCACAGCTTAAGCTTGCTGCCGGTGGCGCCCTGCCGGCGCCGACTCCCCTCAAGGGCCATGCCCTGGAAGTCCGCGTCTATGCGGAGCAGCCGCGCAGCCAGCTGCCGTCCACCGGGCGACTCTCCGTGTTTCGGCCACCGGCGCTGCATGGCGTGCGGATTGAAACCGGCTACCAGGCGGGCCAGTGGGTCACCCCCCATTACGATCCATTGCTGGCGAAGGTGCTCGGCCACGGCATTACCCGGGAGCAGGCAATCGGCCGGGTGCTTGTGGCGCTGAAAGCCTTTGTCATTGAAGGGGTGGAGACCAACATACCGCTCTTGAGCGCGGTGCTTGGGGATGCGGACTTTCTCGCCGGACACGTTGATACGGGCTACCTGGCCCGGTTTCTGGCCAACTGGCAGGACTAGCAGGACTAGCAGAACTAGCAGAACTAAGAGAACAGACTGATAACGCTGATAGCACTGATAAAAGGGGAACTGGAGAAAAGCCATGCAGCACGAAGTGGAGAGTGAAGTTCAGGGCAGCGTCTGGAAAGTGGAGGTGGAGCCGGGGGCCAGCGTCGCTGCCGGAGATGTGCTGCTGATTCTTGAGTCCATGAAAATGGAGATCCCGGTAGAGGCGCCGGTGGCGGGCAGGGTCCTTGAGCTGCGGGTCAAGGCCGAGGATGCGGTGGAAGAAGATCAGGTGCTGGCGGTGATCGAAGCCAGCTGAGGAGCCCGGCTGCTGATTCTCTGCCTCAGGCCGCGAGATGTCCGGGTGCGCAGCACATGGTAGGGTTAGCCGTTTGCACGCAGCCTGGAAGTATAAGGGGAAGACATGGCAGATCTGGTTACTATCGAAACGAAAAACGGCGTTGCCGACGTGCGCCTCAACCGCCCGGAAAAATACAACGCGCTGTCCCGGGACATGTTCAGCGCCATCATTGAAGCCGGTGAGTCTCTCGCGGCCGCAAAAGACGTCCGTGCCGTGGTGCTCTCGGGTAACGGCCGCGGCTTCTGCGCGGGCCTCGATATGGAAAGCTTCCAGGGAATGGCAGAGACCGACGATGGCCAGGAGAGCTCCACTTCGGCCCTTCTGAGCCGCGGCAACAGCCCGGAGAATCATGCTCAGCGGCCGGCCTACGTCTGGAAACGGATGCCGGTGCCGGTGATCGCTGCCATCCATGGCGTTGCCTACGGCGGCGGCACGCAGATTGCTCTCGGTGCCGATATCCGCTACGCGGCGCCGGACGCCAAGATGTCCGTCATGGAAATCAAATGGGGCCTTGTGCCGGACATGAGTCTGACTCAGACCCTGCGGGATCTAGTGCCGATGGACGTAGCCAAGGAGCTCACCTTCAGCGGCCGGGTTGTGTCCGGTACGGAAGCGAAGGAACTGGGACTCGTCACCCGGGTCGCGGACGACCCTCTGGCCGCCGCCATGGAGCTCGCAGAGGAAATTGCGAGCAAATCACCCGATGCGATTCGTGCCGGTAAGCAGCTTTTCGAAGAGAGCTGGCACGCTGAGGAACGCACGGGGCTTGAGCTCGAAGCGAGCCTGCAGACGGCCCTCATCGGCAGCCCCAATCAGGTAGAAGCGATCGTCGCCAACTTTGAGAAGCGCGCGCCGGTTTTTAAGGACTGACAGACTCGTGAGCTGGGAAAACGAAGTTCAGGAGCTCGCCCGGCGCCGTCATCTGGCCAAGCAGATGGGCGGCAAGGAAGGTATCGCCCGGCAGCATGCCAAGGGCCGCATGACGATCCGCGAGCGCATTGACGCGCTCCTCGACGAGGGCTCTTTCTCTGAACACGGCAAGGCGACGGCCTTGCCGGATTACGACGAAAAGGAAGAGTTTACGGGCTTCGTTCCCGCCAACTACGTGGTGGGCTTCGGCCGCATCGACAGCCGGCGCGTTGTCGTCGGCGGTGAGGACTTCACCCTCAAAGGCGGCTCTCCGAACGCAGCTGGTCTGCGTAAGAGCGTCTACGCCGAGCATCTTGCGAGCCGTTTTAAGGTACCCCTGGTCCGACTTCTCGAAGGTGGCGGTGGCAGCGTTAAAGGTTCCGGCCGGAAAGGCGGAACCGTTGGCGAGCCTGTTTATACTGAGCCTCGCTTCAAGATCATTGCTGACGCCATGGGTCAGGTGCCCGTTGCTTCCGCAGCGCTTGGTGCGGTGGCCGGTTTCCCGGCCGGGCGCCTCGTTGCTTCCCACTTCTCGGTGATGACCCGGTACACGTCGCAGATTCTCATTGGCGGACCGGCGCTCGTAGAACGGGCGCTCGGGGTGCGGATGAGCAAAGAAGAGCTTGGCGGTGTCGACGTCCATGCCGTTTCCGGCGTTGTCGACAACATCGCCGAGGATGAACACGACGCTTTCCGCCAGATTCGCCGCTTTCTGAGCTACCTGCCCGGCAGCGTCTGGGAGAGCGCCCCGCGGCAACCCTGCGAGGATCCCACAGATCGCATGGAGCAGGATCTTCTCGACATCGTTCCCCGTGATTCGAACGCACCCTTCGACATGCGGGCCATCATCGAAATGATCATGGACGTGGACTCGGTCTTCGAGATGGGCGCCAGCTACGGACCGAGTCAGATCACGGCCCTGGCGCGCCTTGATGGCCAGCCCGTTGGCGTGCTGGGTAACGACTGTAACTTCTACGCTGGCGCCATGACGGCGGAGGCGGCACAGAAATACCGCCGCTTCGTTGAGCTCTGCGACCTGTTCCACGTGCCGATCATCAACTTTGTCGATCAGCCGGGCTTCATGATCGGCCCGGAAGCGGAGCGGGCGGGAACCATCCGCTATGGCATGGCCGCCGTTGCCGCCGCCGTGCAGGCTCGGGTGCCCTGGGCGTCGATCCAGGTTCACAAGGGTTTCGGCGTCGCTACGGCCGCGCACTTTGGCGAGAACGCCTACGTTCTGTCCTGGCCTTCCGTCGAGAGCGGCGCCCTACCCCTCGAGGGCGGGGTTGCAGTTGCTTTCCATCGTGAAATTGCTGCAGCAGAGGACCCGGAGGCGAAGCGTCGCGAGATCGAGGATCGTCTGCGCCAGGCGCGCTCTCCCTTCCCGCGGGCCGAGTCTTTTTCCGTGCACGAGATCATCGACCCCCGGGAGACCCGCCCGGTGCTTGCGGAATGGATCGACTGGATACAGCCTCAGCTGGCGACGCTGCCCGGCGAGGTGCACTTTCCCATACGGCCCTGAGGGCCGACGCCACTCTTTCAGGAGGTATCTCATGAGTTACTCATTCGACGGCAAGGTCGCCATTGTCACCGGTGCCGGTGGCGGCCTCGGTCGCTCTCATGCCATGGAGCTCGCCAGCCGTGGCGCCAAGGTGGTTGTAAACGATCTTGGCGGCGCCATGGATGGCACCGGTGGTTCTTCCGACGCCGCGAACGCCGTTGTCGAAGAGATCAAAGCCGCCGGCGGGGAAGCCATTGCCAATGGTGGATCTGTTTCGGACCGGCAGGGCGCTAAGAGCATGGTGGATGACGCCGTGAGCGCCTGGGGCCGCGTGGACATCCTGATCAACAACGCGGGGATCCTGCGCGACAAGTCTTTTGCCAAGATGGAGCTTGATGACTTTTCCCTGGTCATGGACGTTCACCTCATGGGCTCCGTCAACGTCACCAAGGCCGTCTGGCCCATCATGCGTGAGCAGAACTACGGCCGCATCGTGATGACCACGTCCCCGTCAGGGCTCTACGGTAATTTCGGGCAGGCGAACTATGGTGCCGCCAAGCTGGGTCTGGTGGGTTTCATGAACACCCTGAAGATTGAGGGTGCGAAGAACAACATTCACACGAACACCATTGCGCCGGTGGCCGCCACGCGTATGACCGAAAGTCTGATGCCCGAGGAGGCACTCGCCAAGTTGGGGCCGGAGCTGGTCACCCCGGCGGTGGTGTTCCTCTGCACTGACGATGTACCCAACGGGGTGATCGTGCAGGCTCAGGGTGGCCAGTACTCCATCGCCTGCGTTGTGGAGAACGCAGGTGTTGATCTCGGGGTAGAGGCGACGGTCGAGGATATTGCCGAGAATTTCGGTCAGATCAGTGATCTCACCGGTGCAAAACCGCGGGGTATGCTGCAGCTGGGTGACATGTAAGTGAACGCCGAGGCGACCTTGGATGACGGTGCGCGGAAGGTAGCCCGGCGGTGGTAGCCGTGGTGCTGACGCTCGTGCTGTCGTTCCTGGTCGGTGGCGGCCTGTGGCTGCTGCTCGGCTCGCGGCTGGCGCTGAACGAGGACGAACCGGTCAATGAGGTGCTGAATCTCATTGCCTTTGTGGCCGCAGCACTGTTGCCGGCCTTCGGCCTCGTGTTCTTCCTGCTGGATCGGAACTAGTTGTAGCCTACGACGTAGGCGTCCGCGTAGTCGGAGCCTTCTTCTTCGTAGTGATGATCCGCCGGGCCGAAGGCGAGCAGCAGGGGAGTGTATTCCTCTGCCTCTTCTGCACTCGGGATCTCGTCGATGCTGCGCTGGGGGTTACCGTTCATCCTGGT
>JBCDDI010000187.1:0-6780 GCA_039180365.1 Pseudomonadota bacterium | reverse complement strand
CTTGTACCAGGCGAGCCCGAGTGCCAGGAAAGAGCCGACAATGGCACCGGCAGAGTTGGCTGCGCCAAGCAGACCGGTCGCACTCGCGCCGCCCGCGAAGAGCCCGAGTGCCAGCACCGGCAGGATCTCCCGGTAGAAAGAGGCCACCGTGATGCCCGTGTCGAGGAGAAAGAGCCCCGGCAGGATCGGATGTCTGGTCACATAGCGGACACCGGCCAGGGTCTGTTCCACCTGGCTCGGTGGCGCCGCTTCGCCACCGTCTTCCGGCTCCGCACGGCCGCGGACCCGCATCAGCAGTGGCAGGAGGGCGGACAGCGCCGATGTGATACCGGCAACCAGAAAGGTCACCGAGAGACCGAAAGCAACCGTAATGGCGGCGAAGAGCAGTGGTCCTGCGACCGCCGCGGCATTCTGCGAGGCCGTATCGGTGGAAGCTGCCAGCATGAGCAGTCGTTTGGGAATCACCACGGGCACAAGTGCCGAGCGGGCGGGACTTGCGAACATCTGTGAAGCGGCGGTGATGGCAATGCCGACATAGACCATGGCCGCAGTCAGCTGCCCCTCCAGATTCAGGTATCCAAGCACGAGCAGCACGGTAGCCGTGGTTGCGTGGGCCAGCGCCATGAGGTGTTTCCGGTCGACGCGGTCGGCCAGGGTGCCACCCCAGAGGAGTGCCGGTAGTTGCACAACGAGTTGCACGATGCCGATGGCGCCGACCAGGGCTGCGGAGCCCGTTTCGTCGAGGAGCCACTGCGCCGTGCCGAGGATCCGCATCCAGACGACGATGCTCGACGTGATGAGCACGGTCCATAACAACCGGTAGTCGCGAAACAGAAAAGCGGCCCAGGGACGGTCGCTGGCGGCAGATTCGGGATTGGCTTCGCTCAAGGATCGCTCGCTGTCGGGCTATGAGTTCTGCGCGGTCTGAGGGTCGCGTGGCCCAGGTCTGTAAACCGCGGGGTCTTGCCTTGAAGGGAGTTGCGAGCATACGGTACCCGGTTACAGGTAGGTAGACACAAAAAGGGGAGCGGAATCATGGCTCACGATCTCATCATTTCCGGCGGCGACGTGATCGACGGCACCGGCGCCGAGGCGGTTCGGGCGGACGTTGCCATCGACGGGGAGCGCATCACCCGGATCGGCGATCTGACGGGCGCGGAAGCAGCGCGCACCATCGATGCAACCGGCAAAATTGTCACACCGGGTTTCGTCGATCTGCATACGCATCTTGATGCGCAGGTGGGCTGGGATCCGGATATGAAGTCGAGCTCATACCATGGCGTCACGACAGCGCTCATTGGTAACTGCGGCGTCACCTTTGCCCCGGTCAGCAAGGCCAATCACCGGCTGCTGGCGGAGCTCATGGAGGCCGTGGAAGACATCGAGGCGGACGCCATTATGGATGGCCTGCCCTGGAACTGGACGAGTTACGGTGAATATCTTGATGCGGTTCAGCGTCTTGGGCCGGCCCTGAACGTGGTGGGTCTGGCCGGTCACTCGGCCATCCGCTTCGAAGCCATGGGCGACAGGTCCATGGACGAAGGGGTGCAGGCCTCGAAGGAGGAACTCGAGCACATCTGCCGACTGGTCCGGGAATCGGTAGAGCAGGGTGCTGTGGGCTTTTCTACGTCCCGCTTTCTCGGTCACCGGGTCCCCGATGGGCGACTGACGCCTGGAACCTGGGCGGACCTCCATGAAACGGAAGCCATCCAACAGGCGGTTATCGACGGTGGCGGCCGCGGCGGTCTCTTTCAGGTGGCGCCAGACATGCAGTCCCGGCGGGACGTTGAGATCGAGATGTTTGAACGGGGGGCCGAACTTGGCTGCCACGTCATGTATTCCGGTGGCGCTGGTTCGAGAGACGATGGTGGCGTGGCTCGCACAACAGAGCTCCTCGAGCGAAACAATCGGGATGGTCGCCGTATGACGGCCATCTGCCACACCCGCCCGTCCGGCGCCATGTTTGGCCTGGCTCAGGCATCACCGTTCCGGAACACGCCGTGGAAAGAGCTCATGGCGCTGCCGACGATTGCCGACCGGGTTGCTGCCCTGAAAGACCCGGCCACGAAAGCCCGGCTTCTGGAGCGTTCGAAGGAAACCGGCTTCACGGCGAATCCCGCGCAGCTGCACCCCATGGGGACCGGCGAAATCCCGGACTACGATATGGCCCGGGAGCGCAGTCTTGCGCAGCTTGCCGCAGCAGAAGGCATGGATCCCGTGGAGCTCTATGTTGAGCGGCTCATTGCTTCAGAAGGGCGCGAGCTCTGGAACTTCTGGGCTTTTGGTGGCGCGCTGGAGAACCAGTGGGCCTTCATGCGCATGCCGCACTGCATTCCCATGCTCGCTGATGCCGGCGCTCACGTCGGAATCTTCACGGATACGGACTCGCCGACCTTCCTGCTCTCGGAACTCACTCGTCGTCAGGGCGTCTACCGCCTGCCAGAGGCCGTGCACCGGATTACACAGGCGTCGGCGGACGTGCTCGGTCTTAAGGAGCGGGGCAGCGTCAAGGAAGGGTGGATTGCCGATCTCAACGTCATCGACTACGAGAATCTGGAGACGGGTTACCCCTATTACGTAAACGACTTTCCACACAACGGCGGCCGCTACATTGTGGAAAGCACCGGCTACCTCGCTACCCTGGTGGCGGGTAAGCCGATTGTTGAGAACGGCGAGCACACGGGCCATCGACCTGGTCTTGTGATCCGTGAGTTTGCTCGCGGCTGATGAGCGCTCGCGGCTGATGAGCGACCGCGGCTAAATGGCGACCGCGGCTAAATAGTGCTTGCGGCAGCGCCTGCGGCTAAGAAGCGCCTGCGGCTAAGAAGCGACTGCGGCTAAGAAGCGCCTGCGGTCAAAGCGCGCCTGCGGCTAGCAAGAGGAGAGACTTTTATGGATGAACCGGTCGCGTCGGCGGAGGCGCCAAGCGGCCGGCAGGCGCTTTTTGCCCGTTATCTGGTGGCGATTCTCATCGATCTGACGGTGCTGAATCTGTTCGACGAGTACTGGCAACAGGTGAGCATCGATTCCTTCAGCGTCTCGGTGTTAACCGCCATTCTGCTGCAGGTGCTGCTCAAGTTGACCCTGGCCTTTGAGCATCGAGTGGCCCTGTTCTTCACGCGTCGCGCAGGCGCCCTCTGGCGGTTCCTGAGGATTTTCTGCGCCTGGCTGATTCTCTTTGGATCGAAGTTCCTCATGCTTGGCGCCATCGATCTGGCCTTTGGCGATCTTGTCAGCTTCACGGGCCCCCTGCACGGGGTCGTTGCCTTTATTGTTGTGGTAGTGGTCATGCTTGTTGCGGAGGAAGGCGTCGTTCGGATTTATCGAGGTTTGGCTTCGGGTAACGCTGATAAACCGGTCTGATTGCACTCGGTCGGCTCCGGTGCGAACATCCGCCCGCCACTTGTTAGGGTGTGGCTGGCGTCGGGGAGGCGCCGGAAACAATGAACAGCCTCATCTCCGAGGTGAGCCACAAAATCAGCGACGGCGTGCTCATCGTACGAATGCACGGGCGCGTAAGCCTGAATCTGCTGCGCAACTACGTGACCGAACATGTCAGCGAGTTCGCGGCCCATGACCGCCTGATTTACGATCTCAGGGATTGGGATGTCAGTGCGTTAACGACAGAGTCGCTCATGAACGCGGACAACGTCTTTACGGAAGTCCACGCACTGCGCAAGCAGGGGCGCGCCGCGCTTATCATCCAGCAACACATGGAAGAGCTCGGTCGGATTTTTGTGGCCGTCTACGAGTCGAAAGAGGTCCCCGTGGACATCGGCCTTTTCTCAACGGACGCCGAAGCCGATCAGTGGGTCCGCAGCACCTGAAATCAACTGTAGCGAGCTTCGAAAGACTCCCCCGAGTCTTCTCCGGCTGCCTCGAGTGCCTCCGTAAGGTCTGCCAGATAGTTATCCACCACCGTCAGATGAAAGGGTGAGAGCATCAGGTGCAGCGCCGGCGGCTCCGTCGTCAGGCTTGTGAACCAGCCCTTTCTGTACATATTCCGATAGACGTCGTAGACGTTTGCCCTCGGATGGGAAAAGGCAACGATACCGAGCTGGGGCGCTCCGAGCACTTCAAAACCGAGCGCGCGGACGCCGGCTTCCACGGCTTCCCGGGCGTCGGTGACCTGTTTCTGTTTTTCCTGATAACCGGCGACGCCGAGGTAGTTCATGACCGCCCAGGCGGCTGAAATGGCGCCGCCCGGACGCGTGCCGGCGAGGGTCGGGGTGATCATGCGTCCACCGGGCCAGTCGGCGCAGTCGAAAATCATGTGCGCGTGCAGGGCTTCGTTTCGATAGAGAACCGTTGATGCGCCTTTCGCACAGTAGCCGTACTTATGCAGATCCGCGGACATGCTGCTGACGCCGGCGACGGAAAAATCGAAAGGTGCAAGGTCGGCGCCGTTCATGCGGACGAAAGGCGCAATGTAGCCGCCGACACAGGCATCCACGTGGAGCCAGAGATCACGTTGTTGAGCCAAATCCCCAAGGGCCTCGATATCGTCGATGAGACCATAGGGGAAGCTCGGCGCTGAGCCGACGATCATCACCGTGTCGTCGTCCACGGCCGCGGCCATGGCTTCGAAATCGGCCAGGAAATCCTTGCCCACAGGCACCCGCCTGAGTTCCAGGTCCATGAGCGTTGCCGCTTTGTCGAAGGCCGGGTGGGCAGAGAAGGGCAGCACCAGATTGCCTTTCCCGGGACCGGCGCGACCGCGCGCGCGGGCGCTGGCTCGAGCCGCCTTGACGGCCATGGTGATCGAGTCCGTACCGCCGGATGTGATGGTGCCCGTTGCGCCCTCTGGCCCGTGCAGCAGGGAAAGGGCCATGGCGATGACCTCCGACTCCATTTGCTTGAGGCTGGGAAAGGCAAGGGGGCCAAGGCCGTTTTCGGACATGTAGAGCGTATAGGCGGCTTTCTGCACCGCGGCGACATCTTCGCCGGCATTGAAAACATACACGGCGGTTTTTCCGTCGCGCCAGCGGGCATCACCGCCGCCGCGCTCGATCATCTCTGCTTCGAGCTCGGGCCAGCTGCGGCCGCTGGCAGGCATTTCATGGTGCAGCTTTTCAGCTGTGTCAGAGGTGTCAGGCATGCAGGCTTACTCCGGCACAGAAAGCAGCCACTGTGACGGGAATGTTCGGTCTTCGCAATCAGGCCGTGTCGGGCTAGGCTCTGGCCCACGCATCAGGGAGGATTCGGGCGATGATGGACATTAACTGGTTGGCGATCGGCGTGGCAACGGTGGTTGCCTTTGTACTCGGCGGGCTCTGGTACGGCCCGCTCTTCGGGAAAGCCTGGATGACGGCACTCGGCAAGACCGAGGCGGACATCGAGCCGACCCCTGCGCCTTTTATCATCAGTTTCTTTACGGCACTCCTGACCTGCATTGTTGTTGCCGGCCTCATGGGGGCGCTCGCCATTGACGGTGTGATCCCCGGTGCTGCCTTTGGCTTGCTGGTCGGCATCGGCTTCATCGCCACCGCCATGGCGTCCGATACGGCCTTTTGTGGTTGGGGGCTGCCGCTGTTTCTCATTCAGGCTGGCTATCGAGTCTCCTACAGCGTGCTCATGGGCGCGATCATCGGCGCCTTTTAAACCTTTGCCGCTCTGGGCCCTCAGCTCTGCCCCAAGGCTTCGTAGAGCCGCGCCTTATCCCGCTCGTAGCGTTTCCCGGCGAGAAAGAACAGGGGGATGGCCGTGAAGGAAATGACCGTGAACCAGAGCAGGGCCGTTGTATAAGGCGCTGGATCACCGGCGGCCATGAGCTGATCGACGTACCAGCCTGCCGCGCTCACGCCTATGGCCACACCGGCCATGTTCAGCAGCAGGATATACAGCGCCACAACCGTTGCGCGGATCTGCGGCGGTACCAGTTCCTGAACCGTCGAAAAGGTGGGCCCGTAGAAACAGCCAAGCTGAAAGAAGCCGACAAACACACCGACCCAGAAGAGCATCGACGCCGGGTCCACGAGCCGATAGGCGATGTTGATGGGCGCGAGAACCAGCATGATCCAGAACAGGAACATGGGTCGGCCGATGCCCGTCTTGCGCAGAAACCAGTCGCCGCCAATGCCGCCGAAGAGGTTGCCGAGGAGTCCTGCGACGATACCGATCCAGCCGGTGATCTGTGCGATCTCGGCGCGGTCGAAGCCGCGCTCCTGGACGTACCATAGCTGGTCAAAGGTTGCGGCGCCGAGAATGAAATGGAAGGCGACGCCGCCGCCGATGGTCATCAGCAGCGCCGGTGAGGTTCTTAAGGCCTGGTTCAGCGTTCGGGCGATCTCACGGAAGTCCTGTTTCGGCGCCGTGGATCCGCTTTCCGCCGCTGCCAGGTGCCGCCGCTGCGTTTCCGGCATGAACCACATGACTACCGCAAAGACGACGCCGAGCGCGCCGAGCAGGTAGAAACAGTTGCGCCAGCCAATGGCAGGACCCAGGTAGCCCACTACCAGAAGACTCGCCCCGACGCCGATCGGTACACCCATATAGTAGAAACCGGAGGCGAAGCCGAGGCGTTCGGCGGGAAAACGGTCCGCAAGGAGCGACATGGACGTTGGCGTCATGATGGACTCGCCGACGCCGATGAACATGCGCGGTATGGCCAGGCTGACAAAGCCGCGGGCGGCCCCTGAGGCCGCTGTCAGCACGCTCCAGGCCGCAAGGCCCGCAGCAATCAGCCGGGTTCGATTCACGGTGTCGGCGAGAGCCCCCATGAAGATACCAGCCACGGAATAGAAGAAGAGAAAGAAGAGGCCCGTAAGCAGGCCGAACTGG
>JBCDDI010000186.1:0-6784 GCA_039180365.1 Pseudomonadota bacterium | reverse complement strand
TTCTGGAATTCGGTTTTTGAGCACAGCAAGGAGCGTGCCGGTCTCGTTGTGCCCCTGCACCAAAAGCCCATCGTCCCGCTCCTCGAGCGAGATAATCAGCCGGTCGCCGTGATAGGCCGGCTTCAGGAAGCGGGTTTCGTTGACCGACTCGCTCAACCAGCGCTCGCCGAAGCGCTCCACCAACGGGTGCGTCAGGTGTCCGAAGACGGCCACGCCCGGTACCAGCGCGCCTGAGAAGCCGTACTTCTGGGCGACATCGTCGCTGTGCATGCGGTTTTCGTGGGCTTCGGAGAAGTTCCGCGCGACAACTTCGTAGGTACTCATGGAATTTCACCCGCAGGCGCTCTGTCCTTGACGCCTATTTTGCCGCAACGGGCGATAATGGAACATCTCCGCGGCACCTTGCCTTGAACGCAGGGCGCCGGCGGCATCGTGGCAGTCGAGCAGGAAAGTGTTTCAACAACCTCTGGTACTGGTCAGTGGTAAAGGCGGCGTCGGCAAGACGCTCATCGCGAGCGCCCTTGCGGATCTGAGCGCGCGGCGGCGCCGGACCGTGCTGGTCAGTTTCGACTCGATTGCCGAACAGCACCCGGTCTTCGAGGTGCCGCTCAGCTACGAACCCGTAGAGGCCGCCCGGAATCTCGCCGTCATGCGAGTGCAGGCACTGCCTGCCATCCGCGAGTACGTGCGCCGTAAGGTGCCTTTGTCCGGGCTCTACGATGCTTTCCTCGGCAGCAGCATGTTCCGGGACTTTGCGGAAGCGGCGCCGGGTTTCGAGGAGCTGATGTGCCTCGGCAAACTCTACGATCTCGCCACCGATTCGCACTTCGAGCAGGTCATCGTGGATGCGCCGGCAACCGGGCATCTGAAAACGCTGCTGGACGTGCCTGCCGCCACGCTTCAAGCCGTGCTCGTCGGTCCCCTCAACCACAACGCCAGGAAGATTCAGGATCTGCTCCTCGATCCGGAACGCACGCGTACCGTACTCGTTACTCTCGCCGAGGAAATGGCCATCCGGGAGGCCGCTGAGCTGGCGGCTTTCTGCGCGGATCGGCGCATGGAAACCGGGCCGGTGGTGGTGAATCAGCGGGTGACCTCGCCCTTCAGCGATAGCGAAATTGAGCGACTCCTGGGGCTTGGTGCCGGCGATGAGGCCCTGGCCACCCTTCGAGACTGTGCTCGGGATGTCCACGAACGGTCGGCCAGCCAGGCGGAAGCGTTAACGGCGCTCGGCAGCCTTTCTCTGCCATCCGTTGAAGTGCCACGGGTCGTCGATCATGAGCCCGGACCGCTGCTGGATGCCGTTGTTCGTGAGCTGGAGGCCTCGGGTCGTGGTTGAAGCCTCGCAAGCAACCCTCGATATGGAAGCGCTGGTCCGGGAGAAGCGGGTCATCGTCTGCTGTGGTGCCGGCGGCGTCGGCAAAACCACCAGTGCCGCGGCCCTTGGTGTGCTGGCTGCGCGTGCCGGACGCTCGGCAGTTGTCATGACCATTGATCCTGCCCGGCGTCTGGCCCAGGCCATGGGGCTCAACAGCCTCGACAACGAGCCCCGGCCGGTGGGCCTCGAAGCCCCCGGGACGCTTGCGGCGATGATGCTCGACAGCAAGCGCACCTTTGATCGGATGGTGGAAACTTACGCGCCCGACGAAGGGGTGCGCGATACGATCTTTGCGAATAGCTACTACCAGCAGCTCTCAACCACCCTTGGCGGCTCCCGGGAGCTGATCGCCATGGAGCGGGTGCTCGAGATTGCCGACGGCAGCGACTACGACCTGTTGATCGTTGACACCCCGCCGGCGCAGCATGCGCTGGACTTCCTCGATGCCCCGGCGCGGCTCATCGATCTCCTCGATGGCACCTTCACGCAGATGCTCCTTGCGCCCTATGGTGTGGCCGCCCGGGCACAGTTCAATTTCTTCCGGCAATCCTCAGCCTTAACCCTCAAATTCCTCGAACGCCTTACGGGTCTTGAGATGCTTGCCGATCTCTCGAACTTTCTGCTGGCGTTCTCGAGCATGTTTGAGGGACTGAAGGCGCGTTCTGAGCGGGTCCTGTCGCTTATGAAAGAGCCTGAGACCCGGTTTCTCCTCGTCTGCGCACCGGAGCCGGTGAGCCTTGGCCAGGCCGAGCGTTTTGCGGCGCGACTCAGAGCAGATAGCATCGGCATCGGTGGTGTGCTGGTAAACCGGGCCCACAGCGCTCCCCGGCCGCTTGCGCTGACAGCGAGTCAGCGAAAGTTACTCGATGAACTTGGAGATCCTGGCAGCGATTCCCTGGCGGAGCGATTGCTCGGCACGCGTCGTGAAGCGGAAGCCCTGGCGTCCGCCGATGGCCGCGCGCTCAGGATGATCGACCATCTCGATCTCAAGCGACAGCTGGTTCCACACTTCAACCGGGATCTGCACAGCATGGCGGATCTCGAAGCGTTCGCAGACGTACTCGCGACCTGAACCTTGAGCCGGGACCGCGCGTTTCCCTGTTCCTGAGCGGAGTTACTCGCGTAGCTACTGAGCGTAGGTCTTGCGCAGATAGTCGACGATGTCGCCGGACTCAGCGAGTTCCGTAGCAGTGTTCGGATCAACCAGATAGGGAATCGAGATAGTGCCGGCGCGCTCCAGCAGCGCTTTGCGGTTGGGCGTACTGGGCGTTGCGCTGATCGCCATGGACGCCCGGACCTGCGGTGGTACCCAGTCCGTGGCGGTGCGGCGTCCCACGGAGCGGAGCACGTAGGGGATTTCGAGCTCGCAGAGCGTCTCGCGCACCAGGCGGGCGAAGGGGCTTGCTTCGAAGCTGTAGAGCTCCAGCGGCTGTTCAGGAGCCCGTGACGGACGCGACTGTCGACCCGCTGCCGAGCGAGGCACACCGGCTAGTGACGATGTCAGCGCCTGCAGCGGCATCGCGGCCCAGCGCAGGGGCAGGTCACGCTGGCCATAGGTGCGGTACAGGTAGGCGATGATGTCGGCCGACTCATAGAGGTGTTTTCCTGTGTTCGGATCAACCAGCAGCGGGAACTGCGCCTTGCCACCGATCTCAACGGCTTGCGGTCGATAGCGTTCGCCGTCTTTCGGGCAAGGGTAAATCAGCACATCCAGATCCAGCTCGGTCACTGCTTCCCGGACCAGTCGGCAGTAGGGGCATGCCTCAAACTCGTAGAGCTCGAGGGGCTGCGCCGGCCTAACTGCTGCCGGCTCCGTGGCGATGCCCTGGCCGGCGCGCGCAAAGGTGGCCAGTAAGGAACTCGCGAGATTCAGGGTGTGTTCGATGGGTGTGCCGCTCATAGCTTGCTTCACAGGTGCTGTTGTCAGAGGTGGAATGTAGTCGATCGGAGTGACCGCTGCGTGATCGATGTCGGCGCAGTAGGCCAGCCTCGCTAAGGACCGTAGGCCTGCGCAGGCAGCCAGGTCACGAGAGCTTCCCAGTTAAAGAGAATCACCAGCCCGATGACCTGCAGCGCGATGAACGGCACGACGCCCCGATAGATGGTCCCGACATCGATGCCCTCAGGAGCGACGCCTTTCAAATAAAAGATGGCGAAACCCACCGGCGGCGTGAGGAAACTGGTTTGCAGGCACACGGCGAAGAGGATCGTGAACCACACGGGATCAAAACCGAGGTTGACGACGACCGGGGAGACCAGGGGCAGGATGATCAACGTCAGCTCGATCCAGTCGAGGAAAAAGCCAAGAAGAAAGGTGGCGATGAGAATGCAGATAACAATACCCGTCGCCTCAAAAGGCAGGCTGAGCAGCGCACCTTCAATCAGTTCGTCCCCGCCGAGGCCGCGCAGCACCAGGGAGAAGGCGGTAGCGCCGAGGAGCACGGCGAAGATAAAGGCCGTGGTGCGGGTTGTTTCGTCGAGGACTTCGCGCATGACGCCGCCGCCGAGCTGCTTTTTCACGGCCGCCAGCAGCCAGGCACCAGCCGCACCAACACCGGCCGCTTCCGTCGGTGTCGCGATTCCGAGAAAGATGCTGCCGAGCACCGCCAGAATCAGGAAGGCAGGCGGCAGGATGGCTTTGAACAGATCGACAATCGCCGCCCAGTCGATGGGGTCGTGCTGGGCCGCCGGTGCGCCCGCCGGTTTCAGCAGGCCGTAGGCGAGCAGATAGGCGATATAGAGGCCGCCGAGGAGCATCCCGGGAAACACCGCCCCCAGGAACAGATCGCCGACGCTCATGGACATACGATCCGCCATGAGCACCAGCATGATGCTCGGCGGGATGAGAATCCCCAAGGTGCCAACGGCACAGACCGTGCCCGTGGCGAGAGACTTGTCATAGCCCTGATTCAGCATCACCGGCAGACCGAGGAGGGCGAGCAGCACCACCGATGCGCCGATGATTCCGGTGGTTGCGGCCAGGAGCACGCCGATCAGGGTGACGGTAATGGCCAGGCCGCCGCGGATACCGCCGAACAGTCGCGAGAAACTGATCATGAGCTGATTGGCGATGCCGGAGCGATCGAGGAGCAGACCCATGAAGATGAACATGGGCAGGGCCACCATCACCCAGTTCTCCATGACGTTCCAGACCCGATCGACGGTCAGCGAGGTGTAGTCCCAGCCCATGCCAACGGGCACGTTGAAGTCCACCTCGAGGACGATAGCGAGGGCGGTGAACAGCACAGACAGACCGCCGAGGATCCAGGCCACTGGGAAGCCCGTGAAGACGAGGGCGATGAAGCTCGCAAACATGGCCAGGGCCAGGATCTCATTAGCCGGCACCGGTGGGGTCTCCGGGACCGAAGAGAAACTTCCAGACGCGAGACAACCGCGACAGCGTTGCCAGCGCCAGGAGCGCAAAGCCCAAAGGCAGCATGGCCTTGATGGCCCAGCGGAACGGCAGACCGCCCGGGGCGTTGGAGGTCTCTGAGAGCGCGAAGCTGGCGCCGACAAAGGGCACCGAGAAAAACAGCATGAGCACGACAAAGGGGATCAGAAAGAGCACGATGCCGTAGAGCTCGATCCAGGCCTGTGTTGTTGGTGAGAAGCGCTCGTGGAGCACGTCCACGCGGATGTGCGAGTCCGTCTGCACGGCGTAGCCGAGGGCCAGGAGAAACCCGGTGGCGTAGAGGTGCCACTGGATTTCCTCGAACTCCACCCGGCCCTCCTGGAGCAGGTAGCGGAGCACAACGTTGACGACAATGACCCCGAGAAGCACGACCCAGAGATAGCCCGTCCAGCGTCCAATCACAGCCAGCAGCGGCTCAACGACTCTCGAGAGTCGGGTCTCCGGCAGGTCCACTCAAAAGTCCCGCGGCAGGTAGGCGCGGGACTTCCAGTAACGATAGTCGTCGCGAAAGGCCCGTTGTGATTCGTAGATTGCCGCGAAGTCCGCATCCCGAGCCGCTTCGTCAGCCATCACGTCTTCGGTGATCCGCTCCAGCTCGCGTAACACGTCCATAGGCAGGGTCTCTGCGCTCACGCCCACGTCCGCGAAGCCGGCGATGATCGGGCCCTGTTTCGCCTCGGAGTTCGCGAGATTGCGCATGGCGCCGGCGGTGCAGGCGGTTTCCAGCAGAGCCTGGTCGGCTGCTGACAGGGCGTTCCAGGTTTCCAGGTTCACGGCCATGTGTGAAAAAGTGCCCGGCTGGTGCCAGCCCGGGTAATAGTTGTAGCGGGCGATGCGATTGAAGCCGAGAGCCTGATCGACGATGGGCAGGGCGAATTCCGTGGCGTCTATGGCGCCTTTTTCCAGCGCCTGGAAAATCTCGCCGCCGGGGAGCATGGTTACCGAGGCCCCAGCCTGTTCGATGACTTTGCCGCCGAGCCCGGCGAAGCGGATCTTCAGGCCTTCCACGTCCGCCAGAGAGCGTACGGGCTCCCGGAACCAGCCAGCCGTTTCCGGTCCCGTCATGCCGCAGAGCAGAATGTGCGAACCCTGCTTGTGGTAGAGGGCCTGGCCGAGTTCCCGGCCGCCGCCTTCATACCACCAGGCGGCAAACTCCCAGGGCTCCATGCCGAAGGGTACGGCACCAAGCAGCGGCGACGCTGGAACTTTACCCTGGTCGTAGCCGAGCCAGGTGTAGCCTACCTGGACTTTGCCGTCCCGAACCGCGTCGGTAATGCTGAAAGCCGGCACAATCTCGCCGGGTTCGAAGAGGGTGATGTCCACCTCACCGCCGCTGGCGGCGCGGATCTGCTCGGTCACGTAGATTGGATTGTCACCAAGGACCGGCATGGTGCTCTGGAAGGAGACCGGCATGCGCCAGCGGATGCGCGCCTGAGCCTGGTCCGCAGCGACGATCGACTCTGCGGTCGGCGCGGCATCTCCCGGGGGACGAAGGGCCAGCGAGGCCAGCACACCAAGAACAAACGCGACGCTCACGCCGATCAGAAAAGCACGGCTGGATGTGCCGGCGCGGTTGTTGGCGGCTGTCATTGGGCTCGAGATCCCCTCCCCGAAGCGGTCGGCCGATTGTGGGAATTGGCCGTGCCTGTTGCAAGGTGGGTAAACGATTGGCCGTGAAAATATTGTGCATGGCACAAGTTGTTTTCACTCAGGCGTTTAGCTAAGTTGCTCGATCGCGCGGGGGGATGAACTGCGCGGATTATAACGACTACCTGGATTGGGGGATTTGCATGCTTATCGCTGTGCCCAGGGAAACCTGGCCGGGCGAGCTGCGCGCCGCACTCGTGCCGCAGAACGCAAAAAAGTTAATCAACGCTGGCTTTGAGATCGCCGTTGAGTCCGGCGTTGGTAACAACGCAGGCTTTTCGGATGCTGCCTTCGAAGAAGTGGGCGTGAAAGTGGAGCCGGACCGCGCCGGGCTGCTGAGCCGGGCG
>JBCDDI010000185.1:0-6792 GCA_039180365.1 Pseudomonadota bacterium | reverse complement strand
GGCGCCGATCAGAGCTACGGCTACAGCTGTGTAAACGTACCTCCCTCAGAGATGATCCTTATCAATGCCCAGACGTTGCGCTATACGCGTACGGCCGTGGGGGGCTGGACCTTTGCCGGCGCCACGGAGGCGCTGAACGGTGATTCGATCTTTGTGGAGTACGGGCAATGTCGGGAGACATCCCTGCAATGACATCACTGAGGTAGGTCCTGCGCTAGGTGTAGGTGTAGCTGTAGGCGCGGCTGCTTTGGCTTCGAGCGCGCGTGCGGACAGTTCACCGCCACGGGCGACTGACGAATGATCCTTAGGCCGATTCTGAAAGAGAAGCCCTGGCGCCAGGGTCTGTCGCCTTAGAGCGGCCCTGAAGACAAAGCCCCCTAAGGAGAAATCCTGAAGCCTTAACCGTGAAGCCAGGGCCTCCCGCCTTACTCCTCGATTTCGAGCTCGGCCGCTTCGTCGAGAATTGCCTGGAGCTCAGCGTCCGGCGCTTCCGCTTCGTCACTGACCGATTTCTCAGCGGTAACGTCGATAAGCTCGAGATTCTGCACCCGCTCCTGAACGTCAAGGGAGTAAACCTTGACCACCGCGGTGTCCGCGAAGACGGCGCCGGTGAAGAGGCAGGCGGCTGCAAATACTAACGTTCTCATGCTGGCTATCCTTTTGCTGTTTGCTTGGTGGGCCTTAGATTTTCAAGTGTTGGCTCGTTTGCCAAAGGGTCGGCTGGTGTTGCCTCAGGGCTATTCGCGGAAGCCGCCTGTTTCGACTTCCGCTCAATCCGGGCTGACTCGGCGGCTGCCTCGTGATCCCAGATCGATTGTTCGTTAACTGAGTAGATAAACCGGTAGCGATGATTTCTGCCGCGGCGCACGGTGTCGTCGGATTCGAGCAGCAGGACCTCGCCCGCGTGGTGAACGGCGAGCACGGCGTGATAGCCGCGGGCCGAGCGGTCCCAGGTGACCACCACGCGCAGCTGTTCTGCATCGAAGCCCAGACGGCGCAGCAGGTAGTACTTGGTGGTGGCGTAGTCTTCGCAGTCGCCGCCGCGGCGCATGAACTCCTCTACCGTCGCCCAGCGGCTTCGGTAGCGGAGGGTTTCTTCGGAGAGCGGCGTGTCGAGCGTTGCGGTACGGTCGTTGGCGTAGCGTTTGCGGTTCACGTAGTGATTGATCAGGCGGATCTGCCGATCCGCGGGAATCGCTGCTGCTTTCAGGAGCAGGTGGCGCAGACCCCGGTAGTAGCGCGGGCAGGTCTCGGCATCAGCCATGCAGGCGTCGAGCATGCCTGCCTGTTCGGCTTCGCGGAGCATGGTCGCGGACCAGTCGGGCAGCAGCGCCGCATCCCCAAGGTAGCCGCTGTTGTCAAAAGCGTAGCGGGTGCCGGCGGTGGCGCTGTGCGCAAGGGTGAGCAGTGCGGCGGAGAAGAGCGTTTGCGCTAATCGGCGCAGGCAAAATGCGGTGCCTGAGCTACGGCCGGCGGGTCCGCGATGGTAGAAAGAAAGCCGAACTGGGCCCGCAGCCCGGGCTGGCCGCTTCCTCCCGTTTCCGGTCCCTGTCCGGCCTGGCCCGCATCGCGGACGTGGCGCATAGGTTCCCAATGATAGAGCCCTCTGGTCCATCATCTCTCTACCCCGCCAACATCCTCCCCCATAGTTTCTTCGAGTGCAAACATCGGCAGCGCCGAACGGTTTGTCCGACAATCTGTCTGCTTCTCATATCGCCGGTGTGTTTGTTGTTCGGCTTGGTGGGGAGAGCTAGTATCGAAAGAGGGTGTGTAGAGGATGATGCAGTGACAGGCAGCCGCTCGCAGATACTGCGCATAGCCGCAACGGCGCTTGCGGCAGGGCTGCTATTGGCCGGTTGCAGCACAACGCCCGTGGTTCCTGAGCTCAACGCGGAGCAGCAGGCGCTGCTCTCCGGTGACCTTGCCTTTGGTGAACCTGTCAGCAGTGACGAGTTGCCGGACGTTGATGTGCTCGCAACCAGCGAAGCGATGCGCAACTTCGTGCTCGAGGAAGTCGGCGAAGGTGGGATCCATGCGGTACGGTTCCGGCGAATCTTCCGTGGCCTGATCCGCGAAGGCTACTTCGATGGCTCTTACGTGGCGGACACAACCCACACCGCGCAGGAAACCTTCGCCGCCAGGAGCGGCAACTGCCTCTCCTATACCAACATGTTCGTGGCACTCTCCCGGCTCGCCGGGTTGGACGCCAGCTTTCAGATCGTCGAGGTGCCGCCCACCTGGAGCGCAGACGCCGACTATCTGATCCGTTACACGCACATCAACGTGATCATGAAGGGTTTCACCTTCGACACGGTCTACGGCGAGGACTTCAGCGTCGACTTTAACGACGTGCTTCCCGATGCGGAGTACGCGCGTCGTGAAATCACCGACCTGGCAGCCACCTCCCTCTACTACGCGAACCTCTCCGTCGACCGGCTCCGTGCCAGTGACCATCGTAAGGCTTTCGTTTATCTGAAGAAGGCGATTGAGTTATCTCCGGAGAACGAAGATCTCTGGATCAATCTGGGTGCTTTCTACGCCAAGCAGGAGCTGCATGAGGCGGCCCTCGCTGCCTATCAGGTAGCGCTCGATAACGATCCCGGCAATCGCGGCGCCCTCTCCGGCCTGTCGCGCTCTTACTACGTGCTTGGCGATCACGAGCAGGCCGCCTACTTTGAGGAGCAGGTGCGCCGCTATCGCGCCGCCAATCCGTACTATCACTATGCGATCGCCCAGGCGGAGTTTGAGCGTGAACGCTATGAGGCGGCGCTTGCAGCGATCAATGAGGCCATTGATCTGCGCTTCCGCAGCGGCCGCTTTCATTTCCTGAAAGGACTTAAGGAGCACAAGCTCGGAGACACGGACGCCGCCAAGGAGAGCTTCCGCCGGGCGAACCGCTTCGGCAACTATGCGGATCTGAAAGAACGCTACGTTCAGGAAGTCGCCCAGGTGCAGCCCCTCGGCTGAAGCTCCCCGGCGAAGTTCCCCACTCAAGTCCCCTGCCTCTCCCTCGATTTGTGATGCCCCGCACCCCCGGCCTGCGGCTATCCCGCAGCTGCCTAAGGGGAACTACCGAGGCCGCGAAAGCCACGTCAGGCCTACACTCTGTAACGGAACTGCAACAACGCTGAACAGCCGGAGAAGAAGCCGTTGCGTCGCCTTTGGCGTTGCTTCACGGCCCCTGAGCCACGGCTGCTGGAGAGGAACATGGCCGAATCCATCGTCACCGCACTGCCCGAGTCGGGCGGCAAGAACGCGCTCACCCCGGAAGAAAAACTCGTCGGGCGCTCCCTGAAGAAGAGCCTGGCGCTCAGTCCCGAGGATCTGGCGGCGGTGAACTCCAAACGCGGCCTTCTGCAGCTCCTGGATACCAAGAACGTTAACGTTGAGAAGGCGCTCATTAAGCTCCGCTATGAACAGGAGCTTGAAAAGCTGCAGATTGAGCTGGTGAAGCTGCAGCGTGCCGTGCAGCTCGAAGGGCGGCGCGTGGCCATTATCTTTGAAGGCCGCGACGCGGCCGGCAAAGGCGGCACGATCCGACGCTTTATCGAGCACCTCAATCCGCGGACTGCGCGGGTGGTGGCGCTGCCGAAGCCAACGGATCTACAGCGCGGGCAGTGGTACTTCCAGCGCTACGTCGAGCAGCTGCCGAATCCCGGTGAAATGGTCTTCTTTGATCGCAGCTGGTACAACCGGGCCGTGGTTGAACCTGTTATGGGCTTCTGCGGCGACTCACAGTACCGCGTATTCATGCAGCAGGTGCCGGAATTCGAGCACATGCTTTATGAGGATAATCTCGAGCTGGTGAAGTTCTGGTTCTCGATCTCCAAAGGCGTGCAGGAAGAGCGTTTCATTTCCCGTCGCGTTGATCCGCTCAAGCAGTGGAAGATCTCGCCGGTGGATGAAGAAGCACAGGCTAACTGGGATACCTACACCCACTACAAAGAAGAGATGTTCTCGAAGACGCATACGTCTTATGCGCCCTGGATCATCGTTAAAGCCAACGACAAGAAAAAGGCGCGCCTTGAGAGCATGCGTCATGTGCTCTCGACGCTGGACTATCCGGGCAAAGGTGAGACAGATACGCCGCTAACGCCGGATCCGGACGTGGTGCTTCGTTATCACCGGTCTCAGCGCAGCATCGACTGAGGAATAGCGAAGCTCTCAGTCCTCAGCGCTTAGCCAGCGATTGGCCTGGTCCGCGCTCAGTAAGCCGACGCAGCGGCCGTCGCGGTCCAGTACGGCCAGTACTTCACTCCCGCGTTCCAGGAGCGCAAGCAGTGCATCCATGGCTCTGTCCGTCTCCGAGGCAACAACAAGTTCAGTCACCGGCTGCATCACGTCCCCGGCGGTGATAAAGGCCCAGCGCTCAGCCGGTGTTTCCTTAACCTGATTGGGCGTAACCAGGCCGAGCAGCCGGCCATCGTCGGCGAGCACGGGCACCGAGCGCTGGTTACGGGGTCGAGCGATGTCATCTACAAGCACTGCGAGCGTGGTCCAGGGTGAGGCGTGAGCAAAGTTCGACTGCATGAGTGCCGCCACGGGCCGGTCGGCCAACTGGTTTTTCAGCTCCGCATGTTTAACGCTCCCCGCCGCTGAGCGCGTGACAAACCAGCCGATGAGTGCCAGCCAGAGACCGCCGAGCCCCTGACCGAAGAGTGGCACGTACACGCCGAGCAGCATGAGGATGCCGGTGGCGATCAGTGTCAGGCCAAACCAGCGACCGGAAGCCGACGCCCAGCGCGTGGAACGCAAGCCGTCGCCGGTATAGGCCCAGATGGCCGATCTCAACACCCGACCGCCATCCAGCGGAAAGGCGGGAATCAGGTTAAAGAGGGCCAGAATCACGTTCAGGTTGCCAAGCCACAGCGCGAGGGAGGCGAGGGGTCCGAGGTCCGCCAGGAAGGCTTCCGGTTCCTGGGTCAACTCCGGCCCACCGGCGGCGTCACCGAGCGCGACGCCTGCGAGGAGGAGGCCGCCGAGCAGCACGCTTACCGCAGGCCCGGCAACGGCAATCCAGAACTCCTCCCGGGCCGATCTCGGCTCATCCGCCATCTCCGCCATACCGCCGAGGATGAACAGGGTGATTCGGCGGGTCTTCAGGCCGAAGCGGGCCGCAACCAGGGCGTGCCCGAGTTCGTGCAGATAGATAGAGACGAACAGGCCCAGCGCAGCCAGAACCGCAACGGACCAGAGCGTCACGGACGACCAGTCGCTGTGCAGGGCGCCGAAAGGGCCGAGGGCAACGCTTACCACCACGAAAACCGTGGCAATCAGCAGCGATCTATCGAGCACCAGGGGAATGCCGAAGCCCCGAGCGATCTCAAGGCCGGCCGGATGGCCCGGCAGCTGATTACGGAAGTGGGAGGGGTGTCTGGTGTTTTCCATGTTTAGCTTAGCCGCGTTGTGATTTTGGACGCTTTTTTAACAATAAGTGAGACAATGTCTCGAATAAATCGTTCTATAATCTAGACAAGTGAACTTTTATCTTGGATCATGTCAAAAATCTCGTGAGCCAATGATCAGCAACCACTGGAGCTAAGACTAATGAATGAACACATCGTTTCTCATGAAGGGTCCTTCGCCGGGCTCCGCCTCATGCGGAACGGCATGCCGGTCACCGGCGCCAGCTTTGACTTACTCGCCTTCCTTGAGCGCAACCCTCAGCATCTGCAGGCTGCCCGCGGCGTGGTGACAGACACGAACCTGCAGCGTCTGGTCACCCGCTATCGGGAAGGCCTGGCGCTGCCGTCGGCGGCATGAGGCAGGTGGCAGAAAGCGGCTGGGAAGAGTCCGGTCGCATTTCCGCCATGCAGTCGGCGCTGGCGCGCTGCGACTGGTCGCGACCGGCGCCCCTGCGCTTGCGCCGTTGGCTGGGCGCACAGCTGGTGATCGAGCCTGAGGAAGAAGAAGCGGAGACCGGCGCGCCGGAAGACTGGGACCTCTGAGCCCACACTCCTGGCCGGCGGAGGCGTTAGCTTGGTCGGAATAGGCGTTAGCCTGGTAGGAACGGAACAGACGTGAGGCCTTGTCAGCCTTCGGCTTGCTGCCAGTCTTCCACGGGGATGTTTTCATGGCGCGCCACCGTGCCCAACGCATCCTCAAAGGCAGCCCGGGCGTGGGCGGCCGTTTCCTTCAGGTAGGCGTGAATCAGCGCGTCTTTATCGTCGCGGGATTCGCAGGTGGCGCTGTATGCCTCGAAGTCACCGAGGGCGAAAATCAGCTCTGCAATATGCCGCGGGCACTCACACACAAGCGTCTCCGGGAGCGCCGCCACGCGGGCCAGGACCTGCTTTGAGTAGCGGGGCGCTGGTGCTGCGGCGGTAGTATCGGTGTGCGTCACTTCACCGATGAGCGCCAGGGTCGTGCGCTGCAACTCCCGATAGTTAACCGGCGCTCGAAGGCAGGCGGTGCTCGGCGACGAAGCTTCCAGGGCTAAGGCCTGGCGCGCATAGCCGTACACAACCACCACACAGTCAACGCCGCATTGCGCTTTCAAAGCCTCGACCATCTCTAAGGTCGCCTCATCGAGGCCGGCCACTTCAACAACAACTGTATCGAGCAGCGGAACGTCCGTGCCGGTGCTGTCCGTGTTCAGCTCCGTGAAACGGAGCTTCGGCATGTAAGCCTGATTCTGTTGCAGTAGCATGGGCAACGTGTCGCCGATCACGCCAACCTGCGCGATGACCGGTTCGACACCCTGGCGTCCGAGCGCATCGCCGCCGAGTTCGCGCAGTGTTGCCATATCGAGGCCCGCAGCTTCCCGAATCGGTGTGCCGGCGTCGACAAGCG
>JBCDDI010000184.1:0-6812 GCA_039180365.1 Pseudomonadota bacterium | reverse complement strand
TGTCTCGCTCTGTCGCGGGCTGTCTTCGGGCTGATCGGATCCGGATCAAGCCCATCAGCGCAGGCCTATGTCGCGGACCGCACGGAACCGTCTGAACGTCAAAGCGAGATCGCATTCGTGACCTCGGGGTTTAGTTTCGGCACCGTGGTCGGGCCGGCCTTCGCCGTCGGTGTGGCGCCCGCCGCACCGATCGCGGATGTGCCGGGGGCGGCCGCCGCCGCCATGTGGTGGCCGGACTATCCGGAATTCACCTGATCGCGGTAAAGTGCAGGCTCTAACAAGGGAGACAAAGCGGAACCGAGGAGAGCGCCATGACCGTCGAACTTACCATGCTGGTCTACAGCGTGGGCTTACTTGTGATTCTGATCGCGATCCAGGCCACCGCGGGCGTTCTCGCCCAGGGCCTCCCTGCCATGGCAGGGTCCCGAGACCAGCTCAGGGATCCTTCGGTGTTCCAGGCCCGCACAAAGCGGGTTGTGGACAACCACCGGGAAGGCCTGCTGATCTTTGCGCCGCTCGTGATTGTTGCAAGCCTTGCCGGTGTTTCCACCGAGGCCACGGTCCTCGGAGCGCAACTCTTCTTCTGGAGTCGCGTCGCACACGCCGTGCTTTACCTGGCAGCAGTACCCTGGGTTCGCCCTCTGGCCTGGGCCGCGGGCATTGTCGGCTGTCTGCTCATTTTCCTGGCACTGCTGGGAATCTGAGACAAGGAGCCTGGATCGGCGCAAGCCGATCTGTCCTTGTTCGCTGGGAATTTCGCTGGAAGCCTTCGCCAGGCGCCTTCAGTGAAAGACGTCAGTTGGTCCCCGTAAGGGGCCCTCGTCCTCTTCTCGATGCCGTTCCAGGTCGACGCCGGTTCGTTCGAGCGCAGCGGCGACAGTCTCTTTAACACAGACCGCACAGAAGCCCTCCTTGATGAGATCTTCCACCAGGAAGCCGAGCACATCGTAGACGGAGAGCGTACCTTCATTGGTCTCGTTGAAGCGCCAGAGCACGTCTTCCAGCGTCTGCAGGGCAGCCTCGCAGCGCACATCGTCCCGCTCGCGAGCGCCTTCGTCATCTTCCGGGATCGCCATGATTACCCTTTCAGTCGCTGATGATTGGAGGGTGCGCATTGTACAGAGCGACTGTCCGGACTCACATAGCCAGGCCTTGAGCAGTGCGGCTGCTTTTTTCGGACGCAGAAAAAAGAAAACCCCGCCAAGGCGGGGTTCTCCAACTGACCCTCCGAGGAGGACCAATCTCAGGATTCTGAGGCTATCTGCTTGGCATTGCCCACTTGAAGCGCTGCCTCCCTTCCAGTCCAGACCCGATGGACCGTTTCCCTGCCGAATCGCCTCGAGGGCCATTGGCATGAGTCCCGGTCGTCGACTCAAGAGCCGTTATTTAACGACGCCTTGCTACGTCGCTTCGAGTCGAATCGATCGGCTCTCCTCGAAGACGGGTTCTTCCCGGCCTCACCGGCACGTATCCGCATTCCTTCCGGACCTCCCGAAGGCTGTCCGCCGCTCCTTTCGGAGTGCTCCGACTTTTCCACCTGACGTGACCCGCAGGCCCCGTGCGATGTTCCGGCCGGAGAAGTCGCTACGGTCGCGACCGCTTCCGCCTGCCCCGGGAAGCCTTTTGGCCAAAGGTCCCGCGACCTGGGTTTCACCCTTGAGCACACGCCGCCTGACGCGTACCCCGACCCCGGCGAGGGTCTTTCGGCTTGTCGGTTTGAGGGGCTCTGTTTCCAGCGTCTCTCGCCTCGCCAACCGTGGAACCCATATTACGGAGCCGGGACGGGTTGACCAGTGAAAGGATCGCAAGGCGCTGTGGATATGTTGTGGTCAATTCCCCTTTGCTCCTGTGGACAAGCTGTGCCGGGTCTGTGCGCCGTCGCCAGGGTCTCAGCTAACCCGTTGAGATCGCTCGGAATGTCCTGCATGCAGCGATTTCATGTTGCGGGCGCACAAAAAGCGATCTTTTTCATTCCCCGCTCACGCAGGCGCCGTCGCGGCGAGCACCTTCATAGGCCTACAGGCAGCTACTGAGCGCGCGTTAGGGGAATCCCCCTATTTTGTTGACTACCGTGGGCCGGCAACCTCGGACCATGAATGGAATTACCGGACTCCTTAGGGGCAAGGATGGCTGCGCCATCTGCCCCACCCGCAAACTCTGCGCCGCCAGAGCCATGACTAGCGAAGCGCTGGACGCGCTGACTCACACCATCGACACCTCAGCACCGCTGAAACGCGGCGAGGCGCTCTACCGGGCCGGTGATAGGGCCGACGCCTGGTACATCGTTCGCTCGGGGGTGATGAAAACACTGACGGTAACTCCGGACGGTGAGGAACACGTCACTGGTTTTCACTATGCGGGAGAGATCATCGGTCTCGAAGGCACCGCCACCGGCGGCCACGAAGAGAGCGCCGTTGCCCTCGAAGCGGCAACGGCCTGCGCCCTGACGCTCGAGTCCCTTCCGGAACTCTGGGCTCTGGGCGCAGGGCCAGCAATTCTGTCTCTGATCGGTGAACGGGATCGAACCCTATCCCTGCTGCGCATCAATATGAGCCAGTCCCGGGCGGAAATGCGCATTGCCGGTTATCTGAAACTGCTCATGGATCGCACGGCCCGCCAGGGCTACGACCCGACCTGCCTGGCCATGCCCATGAGCCGCACGGATCTGGCCAATCATCTCGGTCTGACCCTCGAGTGCGTTTCCCGGGTTCTATCGAAATGGCGGAAAGCCGGCGTCCTCGAGACGGGTCGCAACAGCATGCAGATCAGGCAGCCAGACGAGCTTGCGACAGCCGCCTATCACCTCGCAGCGGCCTGAGCGCCGTCCTTAAGCCAAGCAGGACAATAACAAGATGCCTCTGAGGCCAGTGAGCAGCCGCGCCGGTGATCCGGTCACGGCAAGCACCTTCGATCCGGAACTGATCCGCGCCTATGACGTTAACGGGCCACGTTATACCTCCTACCCGACTGCCAACCTCTTTCAGGAGAACGTTTCGGCTTCGACGTTGTTAGAAGCCGTCGGTAAACTCGACGCCGGGGCGGCCCTTTCTCTGTATCTGCATGTCCCCTTCTGCGACACGATCTGCTACTACTGCGCCTGCAACAAAATTGTGACTAACAATCGGCGCCACGCTATCGGCTATCTCGAACACCTCTATCGTGAAATGGCCCTGGTGAGCGACGCCTTACCCGCCGACCATTGCGTCGAGCAGCTCCACTTCGGTGGCGGCACACCCACCTACCTGACAAACGAACAGCTCGACGCAACGTTCACCACACTCCGGCGCAGCTTCCAGCTGGCGGAGGGCGAGGAGCGGGATTTCTCCATCGAAATTGATCCCAGAACCGTGGATGCGGAACGCATCGGTTTTCTGCTGTCTCTGGGCATCAACCGCATGAGCCTCGGCATTCAGGATTTCGATCCCGCCGTGCAGACAGCCGTCAACCGACTGCAGAGCGAAGCCGATACCGCGGCGATCATGGCCGCGGCCCGGGCTGGCGGGGTTAAGTCGCTCAGCGTGGATCTTATCTACGGACTACCCTGCCAGACGGTGGAAGGCTTCCGTCGAACGCTGGCACGGGTTGTCGGCCTGGGTCCGGATCGCATCTCCCTCTACAGCTACGCGCATCTCCCGGCGCGATTCAAAACCCAGCGGCAGATCGACAGCAACGCACTGCCCGGGCCGGAGACCAAGCTCGATATTCTGAGTCTTGCGGTGGAGCGGCTCACGGAGGCGGGCTACGTGCACATCGGCATGGATCACTTTGCCCTGCCCGACGACGAACTTGTGCAGGCACAGCGGGATGGATCGCTGCACCGCAACTTCCAGGGGTACACGACCCACGGCCACTGCGATCTCATCGGCTTCGGAGTCAGCGCTATCTCAAGCGTCGGTACGCTCTACTGTCAGAACGCAAAGACCCTGCCTGGGTATCTGGCGGCCCTTGATGCCGGTCGGCACCCGCTGGAACGTGGCTTAATCCTATCTGAGGACGACCGCATGGTGCGGGGGCTGATCGGCACGCTCATGTGCCACTTCCAGCTGGATATCGGCGCCTTTGAAGCGCAGTGGAACACGTCACTCCTGGATGCTTTTCCAGAGGCCTGGCCGAAACTCGAGGCGCTTGAGCGCGACGGCCTGCTGCGACTCACAAAGGAGGCGCTGACCGTGACCAGTAAGGGGCGCTACCTGATCCGCAACGTCGCGATGGCCTTCGACCGCTATCTGCCGCCTGAGACGGCCGGATTTTCACGAGCCATCTGATCCTGTCGTTCCCTGTTCGGAGTTTCGGCAGACGGCTTCGATAGGATGTCCGTCCGCATCGATTACAAAGGCAGCGTAGTAGTTGTCCCCATACTGCGGCCTGAGGCCCGGGGCGCCGTTGTCTCGCGCACCGCCGTCGATCGCTGCGCGGTGAAAGGCAGCAACCGCAGCGCGGGTGGGAGCGGCAAAAGCAACGTGGAAGCCGGGACCCGCATTACCGGGCTTCGGCACACGCTTCAGACACAGCTTGTCCTTGCCCGGCTCAAGGCCGTAGCCCACCGCATCTTCTGCAGTAAATGCAATCAGATAACCGAGCGCGCCCAGCGCCGGGTCGTAGATCCGCCTGGCGCGCTCGATGTCAGCGACCGGCAGCGAGAGGTGATGCAGCACGCGCTCAACGGGAGCGCATGAACTGCGTATCGGTAGCTCCTTCTACCTCGCCAAGCTCATAAAGCAGCGCGTCGCGGACGGCTTTTTTGCCCGCCGCATCCCGATAGGCGGCAACAGTAGAAACAATCAGCGCCAGCAGGATTTCTTCTCGATCAAGGCCTTCGGCACCACCGGCGGCGACGGCTTGCTCAATGGCGGCGTTGGCATGCTGATACTTGCTCATAACGGTTCTTATCCTTTGGGTGAATCCAGGCAATGCGTGCTCAGGGGCAGCCTAATCGTAGTCCAGGCGCACGGCGAGAACATTGCAGCCCGCGTCATGAAGGACCGCATTGGCTGTGGAGCCGAGCAGCAGGTTGAAGCCGTGCCGGCCGTGGCTGCCGAGCACAATCAGATCGGCACCCGCATCGACGGCCAGCCTGCGAATCTCGGGACCCGGAGACCCCATGATGACGTGCACGTCCTCCGCGGCAATTCTGTAATCGGACGCCAGTGCCGCAAGCTGCGCCTGCGCCTGGGTCAGCGCCTCGTCTTCGAAGGACACGTTGCCTCGGGAGATCGGGGTCATGTCGAGGCCGCCATACACCTGAGTGAGCGGCTTGATCACAGTCGCCAGATGAAGACGGGCGCCCGTTTGACCGCTTACCGCCCGGGCCGCCTCCAGAACTTTCCTGGATTCCTCCGACAGATCCACGGCCACCAGTACGTCTGAATAGCTCACGGCTGAATCTCAATTGAAAGCCTGAGCCTAGCGAAGGGCGGGATGCCGGGACAACCGGTGGATGTCCCAGGCCGCGGCTTCGGTAAACCCCTAGTGACCCTGGAGGGACGACGCCGGTTAATGGGAGTGAGTTGTCAGGCATCGCAGGAGTCGGCCATGCTCACTTCGAGCACTCAGGAAATTCAGTTTAAGGAACGCGAGGTTGAACTCGAATTCCAACCTGCGAGCGGGCTCTGTATCGCTTGCGCCACGGCGGCGACGGATCCGAGCTGACCGTGGCCGAACCTCGCATCAAGGGGGTGATGACGCCTTTCCCCTACTCCGTGACTATCGACGCACCCATTGGCGCCGCGCGCAAGCTCATGCTCGACAAGCACGTCCATCACCTGCCGGTAACGCGCAACAGTGGACTCGTCGGCATCATCACGGACCGTGACATCAAGCTCCTGCTCGGCCCGGAGCTGGGCTCACCAGACCCCCGGGAACTGACCGTTGAGGATGGCTACATCTCTGATGCCTATGTCGTCGATCTGGAGATGCCGCTCCTCGATGTCCTTCAGGAAATGGTCGAACGCCACCTGGGTGCCGCGCTGGTGACCACTCATGGCCGCCTGGCCGGCATTTTTACGGCCCAGGATGCCTGCCGCGTGCTTGCCGACGACCTCGAAGAGCGCTGGCGGCCACCACCGTCCGTCGCATGAGGTTCACCGGCACACGGGCATGCAGGATGAGATCCCCTTGCGTGAATTAACGCGGCGACTAGGTCAGGATCACACCCCGGAGCTTCCAGCTCCCGAACTCGCAGCCAAGAGGAGTAACAGCATGGCAAGAGTACTCAGCCCCATTCCCCTAGCACTGGCGGCCGTTCTGCTGGCCGGCCTGGCGACGAGCGCCGCCGCGGCAGATTCCGCTGAGGCAACACCGGCTTACGACGGCGCCGAGCTCTATGCGCTCAACTGCGCTAACTGCCACGGCACCTACGGCGAAGGGGACGGCAGGGTGACGCCGGCACTGTCCGTCGTACTCCTTGACCTGCGCTATCTGGCTGCCCGGAACGAGGGTGAATTCCCAACCGAGTTTGTCCGCGACATCATCGACGGCCGGGAAATGCGCGCGGCGCACGGTCCTCAGGGAATGCCGGTCTGGGGTGCGGAGTTTGCCCGCGGCGAGGGCACCTCAGACGCCGCTGAGGCCCGCGTCGCTGGCAAAATTGACGCCCTGACGGCCTTTCTCGAAGCGATCCAGCAGGACGACGAGTAGTGCCCCGGCGAGGAGCAGCTCGTGATGGCTCAGGGATGAACGACGAGGAGATCGGCCGGCGAACGTTCGAGGATTTTCTCAGCGGAGTTACCGAGCAAGCGGGCACCAACGCCCCGCCGGGCGGCTGACCCCACCACCACCAGCGACGCACCGGTTTTTCGGGCGGTAGCAGCAAC
>JBCDDI010000183.1:0-6827 GCA_039180365.1 Pseudomonadota bacterium | reverse complement strand
GTGTTGATCAGATCAACTCCGGGCTGAATTATCTGTTCGGCGTGCCCAAAGCGACCGCCGTGCAGATTGCGCTGATCGTCGGCACAACGGCTCTGGCGACCGGCTCGGTGCTGCTGGGCCTGGACAAGGGGATCAAACGACTCTCAGAGATCAACATTGCCCTCGCTGTGCTGCTTGCTATCGCCGTGCTCGCTCTCGGGCCTACGGTGCTGCTTCTGCAGGCGCTCATGCAGAACACGGGCGGTTATCTCACGGAGCTTGTGAGCAAAACTTTCAATCTCTATGCCTATGAACCAACCGACTGGCTCGGCGGCTGGACCATCTTCTACTGGGGCTGGTGGATCAGCTGGGCCCCCTTTGTGGGTCTCTTTATCGCTCGTATATCCCGAGGCAGGACTCTGCGTCAGTTTGTCCTCGGCGCGCTTTTAGCACCGGTGGCCTTCACTTTTCTGTGGATGACGGTCTTCGGCAACAGCGCCATCGAACTGATCCTGAATCAGGGTCTGGTGGAGCTGGGCGCGGCCGTTCAGGCGGATGAGTCTGTCGCGCTGTTCCGCTTTTTCGAACAACTTCCCGCAACGGCGTTCCTGTCCGGGCTGGCCATTGTCATGGTCATCGTTTTCTTTGTGACCTCCGCCGATTCCGGCGCGCTGGTTCTGAACATGCTCTCATCGGGTGGCTCGGATCAGACACCGGCCAGCCGGCGCATCTTCTGGATGGCGGCCATTGGCGCCACCGCGATCGTGTTGTCCCTGGCCGGCGGTCTCGCAGCCCTGCAGACAGCGGTGATCGCCAGCGCCCTGCCTTTCTCGCTGGCAGTGCTGGCCGGCACCTGGGGCTTCAGCAAAGCCCTGCGCGTTGATCAGGCCAAGCGGGAGTCGCTCCTCGCCGGAACGCTGTCACCGCCTGCAACGGATGTCACCGCGTCCTGGCAGGAACGACTCGGTCAGCTGCTTCAGCATCCTCGGGAAGCAGAGGTTGATCGCTTCCAACGGGAGCGTGTGCTGCCGGCCATGCGAGCATTCTCTGCGGAACTTGAACGCCATGGCCTCGATGCCAGCATCACGGCCGTTGAGCCCAGCGGCGACCTGCGGCTGGAGATTGCCCACGGCGACGAAATCGATTTCGTTTACGAGGTGGTCAACCGGGAACACGTGCTGCCCGATGAAGCGCTCATCGGCGTGGCCATGGAACAGCTCTCCAGCGCTGATACCTATCATCGTGCTGAGGTCCATCTCGGCGAAGGTGGGCAGGATTACGACATCATGGGCTGGACGACCGAGCAGATTGCCCTCGACATCACCGAGCAGTATGAGAAGCACAGGCACTTCCTGCACGTGCTGCGCTGAGCACGCAGCCATGCAGTCTGATCAATTGATGCCGTAGCGCGCCCGTACGTCCGGTCCGAGCGCTCGTTTCAGAGGCTCGAGCCAGCGCGCATAGTTCTCCCAGACATCGAGCCCAGAGCGATAGATCGGCTGCCGGACCTGCTCAGAACTCGGGGTACGCACGCTGCGCTCGGTTTTGTGAAACGCCAGGCAATCTTCCTCAAAAGGCAGCTCACAGAAGTCGAGCATACGCCGCACCTGAGTTTCCAGATCATCAACAACATCCTCATGCTGAACCCGAAGCACAAAGCCGGGCAGCACATCGTCCCAGTGATCCATAAGCTCTACATAGCGGCGATAGTAGTCACCAATCTCCGCCAGGCCGTAGGAAAAGTCCTGGCCCTGACCGAAGAGCTGTTTGAAGCCGCTGAAACAGCAGGCCATGGGATGACGACGGGCATCGATGACCCTGGCATTCGGCAGCATCAGGTGAATCAGGCCGATATGGAAAAAGTTGTTGGGATTCTTATCAATGAATCGCGGCGCTTCCTGCCGGTAAACGCGCGTGTCTTCAATGAATTGTTCGCCAAAACGCCGGAAGTAGTCGGGTTCAAGCTCGGCGAGAATGCCCGGATAGCGCGGATTACGCTCACTTTCGGCGGCCTGCCCGATGGGGCCGCGGAGACGCTGGGAAAGCGCGATGACGTTCGGCAGTTCCAGCGTGCCATCTACCATGGAGTGTGAAGCCAGTATCTGCTCCAGCAGCGTTGACCCCGCGCGCGGCAAGCCAACGATGAAGATCGGATCCGGTGCCGGGCAGCCGGCCCCCTTGCGCGCCGCAAAGAGTGCCGCTGTGCATACCGCTTTCTGCGCGGCTACCCGCTGCTCCAGAAAGTCCCGACGATGTTTCACGATCTCCTGCTTCAGGATGTTCCCGCGCTCGTAGTAGGTGAAGGATTCTTCAAACGCCCCCGCATCTTCGAGGGCTTTTCCCAGGGCGAAACACACATGGATTCTGTCATCTACACCGATGCGCGCATCCGCTTCCGCAGACCGCATCTGCTCAATCTCTACTGCCGAAAAGCGATAGGTTTTTGTATTCGCCAGGGACCAGTAGGCATCGCCATACAGGGGCTGTAGCTCACTGGCCTGGTGGTAAGAACGGATAGCATCCTCCAGCCGGCCGACAGTTTTCTCTGCGTGACCCCGCATCACATGCAGCACAAACTGACCCGGTCGAGCATTGATCACCGTGCTGTACGCGGCGATGGCGGCTTCATGGTCGCCGACACCCGCCAGTGCGTTGGCATGGAGCGCAAGATAGCGGAGATTGCCGGGGTCGCCCGCAACAAGGGTTTCCGTCTCCGCCCGGGCCCCTTCGAATTTCTGCATTTTCAGGAGAAGGTTGGCGTAGTCATAGCGCAGGCGCGTGTACTCAGGCTCAAGCTCGAGCGCCGTCTCCAGCAGGAACTCTGCGTCGAGCAGCACCCCAAGCTGTTCACCGATCATCGCCAGCAGCCGCATGCCTTCCACGTGCTGCTGGTTTTTCCGAAGAAAATGGCGGCAAAGCTGATCGGCTTTGAAGAGTTTGCCTTCGTTGAAGAGGCTCAACGCCCCAAGCAGCGGCTCCGGCAAAGCGTCCAGGTAGGCGGCCTCCTGTTCTGCGAGGCCAACCTCCTCAGCTAACCCTGCCATGCGGTAAAGGTTGACGAGTGCTTTCCAGCTGGCGAGGAGCGCCGGATTGCGCCGCACGGCCTGTTCATAGGCTGTCCTCGCGCGCTCCAGATCGTTCGCAGAAAGACAGACGTGACCGCGCTCCTGCCAGGCCCGCGCGTTCTCCGGCTGCAGCTCGAGAAGTTCGCGCAGGGTTTTTGCAGCATGGTCGAGTTTGCGTTGATAGCGCTGGGCAACAGCAATGAGATAGAGCGCATCCCCCAGCCGATCGCCCAGGGTGCCAGTGGAGATGACTTTGATCAGCTCGACTTCAGCCGCTTCAAACTCATCGCTCTGGATGAGCAACCGGGCACGGTCAAGGGACTCAGTAACAGCGTCTTCGGGCATTACTCTGCAGATGACTCAGCGACCGACTCTCCAACCGACTCTCCAACTGACACTCCAGGCAGCGCACAGGACGGACGCCGGCGTCCATCCTGTGTTGCGGCAGGGCGAACCTTACTGGAAGCGATAGCCGAAGCGCAGGCCAATGGTCCGGGGTCGGTTGGTGTTCACGCTCGGCGTGTAATCCGCCGCATTCACGTTAAGCTGCGCCTGCTCGTTGAAGAGGTTGTTCACAAACAGCTCCGCCGTCCAGCCGTCGCGACGCACGCCGGTGGTAACGTCAACGAGGACATAGTCTTCCTGTTCGTAGCGCGCGGCCTTGAAGCGCGTATCGCCGTTCGAATCTACTGCAACGAAATTTGAATCGGTGACGGACGTCAGGTCATCACCGACCAGTGGAGTGCCGCAGAAACCGCCCTCTTCCTTGATCGTGAGTCCGGAGCCTGTCCCGAAGACCTGCGCCGTCACGTCTTCCACAAAGTAGGCATTACAGGCGGAAGCCGCCCGGGAATCACCGGTGTAGACCAGCGCAGCCTGGAACCATCCATCGCCCTGGAAGGCGGGGATTGGGAAGTCGTAGCGGGCGCGGAGGTTACCGCGGAATTCCGGCGTCCAGGGCAGGCGGCTGCCGACGGGCACCACAATCTCCTCGAGCTGCGGATTGACCCGAGTCAACTTATTGTCGACGAAGCTCATACCGCCCGTGAGGGTCCAGCGGTCGCCGATCAGCCAGGTGAAGTCGAAGTCCAGGCCATCCACTTCTGCATCACCGGCATTCTCGATGAATACCAGAAAGGCCACGTTCGAGGGATCGAAACGGGAGATCTGCAGATCGGTGATTTCCGTTCGATAGATCGTCGCGTTCAGATTCAGAGTTCGGTCGAGGAAGCTGCCCTTGTAGCCAATTTCGAAGTTCTCGAGCTCATCGGTCCGGGCGATCGCAGGGACCAGATAACCCTCGTAGACACCTTCCTGGTTGCCAGCCTGCTGGCCGGCGTTTCGATTCGCCGTCTGCGGCCGGAAGCCTTCGGAATAAGCGCCGAACAGCAGATTGTCTTCCGCGAAGCTCCAGCTCAGCGTGCCGCGCCAGATCGTGTCCTTCTCGTTGATCACGCCACTGTTCTGGAAACTGTCGACGAAGAAGCTGCCGTCGTTCACCCCATCGACGATGGCCTGCGCGTTGTCGGGGCTGAAGAAGGTCAACAGATCGTTGACATCACCGGAGCTTGCGAACTGACCCAGCGCATCCAGGCGCTCTGTTACCCGGTTGTCGAAGCTCTGACCATCGCAGAGCTCTCCCGCTCCCTTACAGCCGAAGGAGGAACCGGTGGATCCTGTAAAATCGTAGTCAATGTCGTAGTGTCGGGCGCCGATCGTGAAAGACACTGCGTCGGTAATGTCGAAGCCGAATTCGCCGAAGAACGCGATCTGTTCCTCATTACGCGTAAAGCTGTTGACGAAAGTTGTCGACGGACCGCGACCGAAGGGATCAGTGACCCCGGACACGGTGCTGACGATGTTGTCTGACGTCGGCGGAGCGTTGGCGGGCTCAGTAATCGTGCCCGGCGCTGACGCGGTCAGGAAACCCGCCTCCGCAACGCCGAAGTACTGGAACTGTCCATCGGACTTGGTCTTCTGGTCATCAAAGAAGATGCCGGCCGTGACCCGCCAGCGTTTGGCGGGGTCTGTGCTGATCCGGAATTCGTTGGTGAAGCGTTCGCTGGAGGTATTGCCGAGGTACTGCTTGGTCGGATCGAAACAGTCCGTGTAGCTGCTGTAGCCATTGCCCGTACACATGTAATAGGCCTGATACCCGCCGCCGTTCGTGTAACCGGAATAGTCCTGGGTGTAGAAGACGTCCCGGTCAAGGAATCCGCCGGTGTAGACGAAGTCGAGCATCGCGATACGGCCGTTAATGGTCCAGGTGGTCAGCCCGAACTCATCCTGATTGCGATTCGGTGTAAAGCGGTTGACCGCGGATTCGTTATCGAGGACCGGGTCATACTCGAAGACACCCTCGGTTTTGAGCGTCTGATTGGTGTGCTGCAGGAGCACGTCCCAGTTGTCGTTGATCAGATAGGACAGGCCGAACCGCGCGCCGCTGTAGACGGCCTCGTTGAAATTCTTCTCCTCCAGAGCGCTGTTTTCGGCGACTGCCATGGTGGCTCGTTCGCCGCCACACTCTACTGGATCGTTGGCCGATCCGGAGCAGATCCGCGCCGCGGGACTCACCGCATTGCGGTTGATGACTTCAATGTTTCCCTGATAGGTGCCGAAGTCGTTATCGATCCAGCCGCCGGCTCGATCATTGAAGGCAGCGATACGAAAGGCGAGCTTATCCGTCAGCGGCAGGTTGAGGAATCCGGTGACCGCCGTGCTCGGCTCACCGCCCTTGGTACCGCTGAAAGTGGCGTTGAAGCCCGCTTCCACCTGTCCGACCGTGGGCTTGTTAGTGATCAGCCGCACGGTACCCGTCTGCGAGCTGGCGCCAAAGAGCGTGCCCTGGGGACCCGCCAGCACCTCAATGCGTTCGAGATCTGTGGCATAGATGTCGAGGTTGCGTCCGCCGAAGGAGACTGGCTGTTCGTCCTGGTAAAGCGCAACAGCCGGTGCCGAACCCTGCACGGATGAGACTGTGATCGCAGACTGTTCGGTGGCCGCTCCGCGCACATAAAGTTCGCGTTGGCCGGGACCGCGGCCGGAACTCACCACATTGGTGAGGAACTGGGCATATTCATCGAAGTTGCTGACACCGAGTTCTTCCAGACTGTCGCCGGTAAGTGCACTGATGGATACGGGAATGTCCTGCATGGACTCGGCCCGCTTGGTCGCGGTGACCACAATCTCTTCGATCTCCGCGGCATGTACCGAACCGCTGGATGCGGCTCCCGCCGCCACGGCGGACGCCACAGCCTGACTGAGTCTGCTGCGTTCAAACTGCACTGATGTTCTCCCCAAGGACCTTAGCCCATGATTTTTGTTATCGCAGGCGGGCGTCACCTCAATCTGCTCACCTGCCATTTCATTAGAACACTAATTGTAATTAGTTAGCAAAATGCACACTTTTCCTGCCGCCGAGTTCCCAGAGCAGCCAGTGGGCCGATCTGCATGGGAAAAGCCGGGTATGTGGGGAGTTAAAGGCGCTTGAGCTGATCAGACTCGTATGAGATCGATTTAATTTTGAATAGCGTCGAATACTTTGCGTTGAGCAAATCAGGATCCGTGGCCCTTGGCGAAGCCCCGGCCGACATCCGGCGCAGTCAGCCGACATGCGGCGGAGTCAGCCGACGTCCGGCGTAGTCAGCCGACGTCCGGCGCAGTCAGCCGACGTCTTCCCCAGGGGTTAGTAGCGGCGCGGCGTCGAGATCCTGAGCGTCCATCATCGCGGCCACTCGAGCCAGCGATGAGACGATGAGGTACTGCTCCCAATCTTCGAGCTGG
>JBCDDI010000182.1:0-6843 GCA_039180365.1 Pseudomonadota bacterium | reverse complement strand
CGCGGGAAATCGAAGACACGCCGGTTGTGGTGGACAGACTGCGCAAGGAGTTCGCTGCAAGCTTCCCGGAGGCCAATGGTCGCGTGAAGCGCATGTGGATGGGATCTTCGGAGCCGGGTCTGGTGGAAATCCGGCTCATCGGCCCCGACGCTGAAGCGCTCTACGCAAATGGCGTTGCACTCACCGATGCCATTCGAGCCATGCCGGGTGTTCGTGATGTAAAGAACGATTGGGAGAACAAGGTGCCGCGGGCCAAGATCGTGGTCGATCAGCAGCGCGCGCGGCGGGCCCAGGTGACTTCCCGGGAAGTCTCCCAGGCACTTCTGGCTCAGATGGATGGTCAGCAGATTACGGACTATCGCGAAGGTGACCTCGCGATTCCAGTGATAGTGCGGACCGTAGAGGAAGACCGTCAGGGAGTGGGTGATCTCTGGAACGTGCAGGTCATGTCCGGTGCAACCGGTGACCTGATTCCGCTACCGCAGATCGCGGACATCAACGGTGAGTTCGCCTTTTATCGGATTAATCGGCGCAATCAGGAGCGCACACTGACGATCGAAGTCACGCACCACGATCTGCTGGCGCCGGAACTTCAGGCAGCGATCGAGCCGATGATTGACGCCCTCGAGCTGCCGCCAGGCTATCGCTGGGAGCCGGGTGGAGAAATCGAAACTTCCTCCGATACGCTCGCCCAGCTGGCGGACACCATGCCCCTTGCCTTCGGCGGCATCATTGTCCTGCTCATCTGGCAGTTCAATTCTTTCCGGCGGCCGCTGATTATCTTCATCACCATCCCGCTTGCCTTCACTGGTGCGTTCATTGGGCTGCAACTCATGGGCGCACCGCTCGACTTCTTCGCCATGCTCGGCCTGCTGAGCCTGGCGGGGGTGATCATCAATAACGGCATCGTCCTTATTGACCGGATCGATGGGGTGCGCGCGGACGGTGGCGATCCCTACGAGGCGATTATCGATGCGGCGGTGACACGGTTGCGGCCAATTCTCATGGCGACGGTCACCACCGTGCTCGGTCTCATGCCGCTGATTCTGTCTCAGGATCCGCTCTTTTATGCCATGGCGGTGAATATGGCCGCCGGGCTGTTGTTCGGTACGGTGCTCACACTTGGCGTGGTGCCGGTGCTGTACGCGGTGCTGTTCCGGATTCGCCAGGAGGACTGAAGGATCCGAGGCGGCGCATGAGTCATGCTAAGCGGGCATGGCCGCTGGTCGCCGCGGTGCTCTGTTCACCGGGGCTGCTTGGGGCTGCCTATGAGCCGGATTACCTCGACGCTGAAGACCCCAACCTGATCGATCTCGAAGAGTCTTTTGACTTTGAAGGCTCCGAAGCGGGTCGCTTTACCTTCGACGGGGACCTTCGCGGTGGTATTTTCGCCTCGGAGGTGGATCAGCGGGACGGCTCCCGGACCACCAACGAAGAGCTCACCATGCGCTTCCGCTTCGGAGTGAACTACGGTTTCTCCGACAGCTTCCGCATCCGCGCTCGGGCGGCCATGCTCTGCGGTACAGAAGGTTGCACGCCGAACCCCACCCTTGAGAGCCGACCTGCCCGTGGGACCAACATCGATCCGGGTGACATCACGCTCGATGAACTTTATGTGGATGTCTTCCAGGCCGAACGCATTGATCTGCTTCTGGGTCGTATGCAGACCAATGCCAACACCCGCGGTGGTGTCTTTATCTCCTCGCTCTCGCGAATGACCAGCCCGAACGTGAGCGTCAACTGGACCGATGGCGCGGCCCTTAAGCTGCGCACGGCTTCCGGCTGGGATTCGCGGATCATCGTTCAGTACAACGACGAGGACGGCAGCAGCACCCTTGCCCGGCCGCCGCTCGACTTCAGTGACGATGGCAGCCGCGTATCCTATTTTTACAGTCTCGACAATCGGGAACGGTGGGGGCCCTTCACCCAGCGCGCCTTCGACGTCACCTATCTGCCCAAGGCTTTACTCGTAGACGGCGCAAGTTCCGGTGCCCTCGATGACTACTGGGCCCTGGTAGGCCGGCTGGCTACGGAATGGGCGCTTGGAGATCGTGGAGCCAGCCTCATATTTTCCGGGGAACTCGGTTACGCGCCCAACACCCAGACCGAAGCTTCAGCCGGCCTGTCCGGGGAGGGTGACGTGGGTGGTGTCGCCTGGCATGGAGAGATCAGCTGGATGAACGTTTTCCCGGGCCACAGCGTCGGTATCAATTACGGGCGTGCGGATCCGGGTTGGTTGATCTCACCGGTTTATCGGGCGAACGACGAGACCGCCGTGCTGCGCTACCACTGGCGGCCGGTGCCCGGGGCGCAGCTCGAAATCCAGGGCCGCTGGCGGCAGGATCTCGAGCGACTGACCGGGCTCGCGCGACGCAAAACCTTCGACTGGCGCGTGCGCCTGACCTGGGTGCTGCGCTGAGCAGATTCTGAACGAATCGTAATGTTGGTTCCGATGCGGGGGGCTTAGCATCGGTGGATGCAGGGAAGCCGCCGGAAACTCTACGTTGCCGTTGGAAGCTCCGTGTTCGTGCACGTTGCCTTCCTCTTCTGGGTGCCTGATTGGCCCTCAGCACCGGCGCCGGTCGTCCTTGAGCTCGAATTGGCTCGGGCTCCAGCAATGGTAACTGGCCCGGAACCGGCGGCCGCGTTGGCGCCTGAAGTAGGCGCTGAAGACGAGGCGATTGAAGCCGAGCAGGAACCGGGCCCTCAACCAGAGGACGCAGCACCCGATAATCCAGCTCAGTCGGCAGCGACCGGCGATGAAACCGAGTTGCCAGCAAGCTCGGAGACCTTAGAGGCGGCTGCGGCTTCCGGGAGCGAAACTCCGGCGACTATCCTGAATCTGGAAAGGCCTGCGTCCTTCAGTGATTGGATCGGAGATGGCGCTGCAGAAGCCGACGCCGCGTCAGTGCAGCTTGCTTTCAATCCGAAGATGGCTGAGGCACTTCGTGCGGAACGTGCTGATGCCAAGCGTCGGGCGCTGCTCCACGCACGCCGCGCTGCGGTTTACGGCGTTGCAGACGATGCCTACCGTCGAGAAGGACCCTTGGGAACGGCGCTCAAGCGGGATGGACGCTGCCTGCGTCTGGAGGAGAGTGATCTGGAAGAGGGTCAGCGCTGGTGGGCGGGCACCTGCACGGAATCGCGGCAGAATGCCTTCACACTCGATGCCGTTGAATACGATGCCCGCGGTCGGATGGTCACTGATTGATGGCGTTCAAACCTGTGACCTTCTGGCCCTGAGCCGCCGGCGGTAACCGGCGGCGTTGCTCCCAGAGGCGACCGCCTGGGAGAAAACTCAGTAGCCTTTGAACTCCGGCTTCCGCTTCTCCAGGAAGCTTGCCATCCCTTCTTTGAAATCGTCGGAGGCGAAGAGCGGCAGCAGCTGCAGATACACGTGATGCACGTGGTCGTTAAAGGTCTCATCCAGACCCATGCGCATCATGCGCTTGGCTGCCTGCACCGCCATGGGTGCGTTTGCTGCCACACCCTGAGCAATTTCCTGGGCTTTGCTGGCGACCTCTTCCGGCGCAACCACGTGGGCCACGAGGCCGAGTTCTTTGCACTCGTCTGCCATGAGCGTGCGGCCGGTGAAGATAAGCTCTGAGGCTTTTTCCCAGCCGAGCAGTCGCGGCAGGATCCAGGTGCCGCCGGACTCAGGGACGATGCCGCGAGCCGTGAAGGCGGCGGCGAGCTTTGCTTCCGAGGACATGACGCGGATGTCGCAGCCAAGGGCCAGATCCATGCCGTAACCGGCTGCGGAGCCGTTCAGGGCACAGATAGTCGGTGTGTCCAGAGCGGGGAGCACCGTCGGGGGTGTGTTGCGCAGATCGAGGCCGCGCTTCTGGTTCGATTTCTTGCCGCCGCCGAGGCTCGACGTGCCGGCGTTAAGATCGAGGCCGGCGCAGAAAAACTTGCCACTGCCGGTTACAACAATGGCGCGGACGTCGCCGTCTTCATCGGCCTGCAGCAGTTTCTCGCAGAGTTCTTCGAGCATCGCGCCGCTGATCGTGTTGCGCTCGTCGGGGCGATTGAAGGTTATGGTGGCGACGTGGTCAGTCACGTCGTAGAGCATGTCTTGAGAGTCGCTCATGGCGTTGCCTCCAGAGTTCAGAATTTGTCAGCCGGCGCGCTCAGGCATCTTCTCTTCGGAGATGCTGTAGCCCGCTTCCGGTGGAATACACAGATAGTTGCCGTCTTCGCGCTGCTCGGTCCAGGGCAGCACCATAACCGGCGTTGACGCCTCAGCCGCGCCCATGGCGTCTGCGACGCTGGCACTCTGACCGAGCTTTTCAATGTTGCGCAGGGTCGGGAAGATCACCGTGCGCTTGCCTTCCGCTGCTTCGGCGAGGGCCTGCTGCGGAGTAATCCACACCGAGTCCACGGATTCGTGGCCGTCGTGCACGGCGAGGTGATCGGCGGGCGCGTTGGCGAGAAAGAAATGGGTATCGAAGCGCTTCGGCATCATGGGTGGTGTCACCCAGTGTGCAAAATGCACGAGCTCATCGCAGGCGAGGCGGAGCGACTCCTGCTTAAGGAATTCGAGGATGGTCAGCTCTCCTCCATGCAGGCGGTCGCGATAGGGTTCCAGCGCGGCCAGACGTTCGCCGTCGATGAGCTTGTCTGAGCCTGCGGGTCGCGCCAGAAGCACGCCGCATTCCTCGAAGGCTTCGCGAATGGAGGCCACCTGAATGGCCTTCATGTCTCGATCCTCCATGGCGCCGTCGAGGTAGGCGTCGAGGCCGGCGTCAAAGTCGGCCGGGTCCGCCTTGCCGCCGGGAAAGACCAGGGCGCCGGAAGCAAAATCGATCTGATGATGACGGACCACCATGAACACTTCGAGCCCGTCGCCGCCTTCCCGCAGCATCAGAATGGTGGCCGCCGGAACCGGTGTGGCGGGTTGTTTGTCAGTCATGGGGAACCTCAGGGGCCAGGCGCTCAGCGACCGGCCACTTCTTTAATAAAGGTATCGAGGGTGGCGAGCTTCTGCGGCTTTGGCCCGAGGGTGAAGTCCGGCACGATCAGCTCATCCACCCCCGCGGCCTCATAGTCGGCCACGATTTCGCGGACTTCCGCCGGGGTGCCGATGATAGACGCCTGCTGCAGATCGGCGCCGCACATCTTCTCCAGAAAACCCTGGTCTTCGCTCATGAAGAGCAGGGCCACGGCCGTGCGTTTGATGGCCTTAGGATCGCGACCAATGGTGGCGCAGTGCTCATCAAGAATGGCCATTTTGTGGCGCAGCGTGTCCACGGTGCCCCAGACATTCCATTCGTCCGCGTATTTCGCGGTGATCTTCAGGGTGACCTGCTCGCCGCCGCCGCCGATCAGGAGCGGCAGAGGCGATTGCACCGGTTTCGGTTCCAGGGAGGCGTCCTTGAGCTGATAGAAGGCGCCATCGAAGTTGCTCTTGGTCTCCGTGAAGAGCGACTTGATCACCTGGCAGGCTTCGTCGAGGCGCTTCAGCCGCTCGCCGACGGTATAGAAAGGAATGCCGTACTGACTGTGTTCATTCTCCTGCCAGCCGCTGCCGAGACCCAGCACAACGCGGCCGCCGCTGATGTGGTCGAGGGTCGCCGCCATCTTTGCGAGCACGGCCGGGTGGCGGTAGGTGTTGCCAGTAACAAGGGTGCCAAGGCGAAGGCGCGGCACCTGCGCGCCGAGCGACGCCAGCGTGATCCAGGCCTCGGGCCAGGGTGCGGAAGTGTCTTCTGCATTCGGCATGAAATGGTCGGCATACCACAGCCCATCCCAGCCGGTCTGCTCCACGTGCTGACACAATTCGAGCACGTCCTCATAGGCCTGACTGGGCGCCGGCCAGAAACTGAATCGCATGAATCCCCCACAGAATGCGGTCTGGCGGCCATGTTCGCTTATGCCGTTTGCTATGGCAAACTCCGCCCGAGAGGGAGGGACTGAATGACCATGCTTGCGACGGAGCGGTTGCGCCTGCGCCCGCTCGTGGCGGCCGATGTTTCCGCGCTGCACCGTTTCTACAACGACCCGGAGGTCCGTCGTTATCTCTGGGACAACGAAGCGGTCTCCACGGAAACCGTTCGTGACGTGGTTGAGCAGAGCCAGCTCGATTTCAAAGAGCTTGGCGCGGGCTTCTTCGCCATTGAAATGCTTGATGCGCCCGGCGAGATCACCGGCTTCTGCGGCTACCGGCGTTTTGAAGCGGGCGATCAGCCGGAACTGCTTTACGGCATCCTTCCTGAGTTCTGGGGGCAGGGTTTTGTGACAGAAGCGGCCAAGGCCGTGCTCCGCTTTGGCTTTGAACACTGCGACATGGTGAGCGTGGTGGCCGCCACGGATACCCCGAATCAGGCCTCCGTGCGCGTGCTGCAGCGGCTCGGCATGTTCTTTCGCGAGCGGCGTGAGTATCACGGCCTCGATACGGTGTTTTACGGTCTCGCCCGGGATGAATTCGCCGAATGAACATTCGCCTCCTGACCGTCGATTTCCACCTTGGAGGCTGCCGGTCCTTAAAAGAGAAGCGTCAGCGCCTGAAAGGTCTCAAGGACCGCTTCGGCCGGGCGCCGAACGTTGCCGTCTGCGAGAGCGACTATCAGGATGTATTGCAGCGTGCGCAGTGGTCCTTTATCGCCACGTCCGCCAATGGGGATATTGCTGAGAAGGCCTTAAGCGAGATCCTGCAGAGCCTGCAGCTCTCCGTGGATGCGGAGCTCATCGATGCCCGCCAGGAAATTCTCGCGCCCTGATCGGGTCAGACAGACGGCCCTTCGGCCTTAACAACAGTCACGGCACTTTGGCTAAACTAGGGTCATGGGATCACTGCTCGTCGTCATCGCCGTTTCCGCCCTGGTTGTCGTCTGGGTGCGG
>JBCDDI010000181.1:0-6858 GCA_039180365.1 Pseudomonadota bacterium | reverse complement strand
GCTTCCCCCCGGAAACGCCATTTCATTAAACGCCCCTGTCAGGGCCCTTTCAAGGCTCCCTCAGCGCAGGAAACCCGCGGATTTCCAGGTTTTTTGTGAGTAAAGGGACCGGATGCGAAACCAGTTTCGAGAACTTTGAACCGACTTGCGCCGGGCCGTTACTCAAGGTTTGAGAGCGGGGTAATCCCGAAACGAGCCGCCGAGGAAGGAAGAAGACAATGACCGTACGCGAGAAACTGATGAGTGAAGTACTGACGAATGCCGAACGCGATCTGCTTGAGATCTGGTTTGAAGAAGACTCTGACCCGTATGTCGCCCGCCAGCGGGCCTGGGAAGAGATCAATCGGCGCGGACGCCTTGCCGTTCGGCGCTGAGAGCTGGAGGCGGCAGGCGCTTCAGCCGACGCGCGTATTCGCCTCCACTTTGGCGAGCACCTGCGCCTTGAGGTCCTCTTTATAGGCCTGCACCCGATTCCGGAGCGTATCGTCTGCGCTCCCCAGGATCTGGGCTGCGAGGATACCGGCGTTGGCACCGCCGTCGATGGCGACGGTCGCCACCGGTACACCGCGAGGCATCTGCACCACAGACAGTAGCGCGTCCTCACCGCCGAGCGCAGTCGCGTTAACCGGTACGCCGATGACCGGGAGGGGCGTCAGAGCGGCCACCATACCCGGCAGATGCGCCGCACCGCCGGCGCCGGCAATGATCACCTTAAGACCTCTGTCAGCCGCGCTTCGCGCGTAGTCGAAGAGGCGATCCGGAGTCCGGTGGGCGCTGACGATGGTGCGTTCAAAGGCAACGCCGAAGTCCTCAAGTATTTCTTCCGCGGCGGCCATGACCCTGAGGTCGGAGTCGCTGCCCATGATGATGCCAATCTGCGCGCTCATCAGGCGGCTGGCCCCATTTCCGCGAGACTGTTCAGAGCCGTGCAGGCCCGATCTCGGGCAACGGCCGGGTCGGCGTCGAGGCTCGTGATGTGGCCAATTTTTCGCCAGGCTTTGCTCGGCGCTTTGCCATACCAGTGCACGTGCAGGCCGCTTTCAAGTTCCAGCGATCTGGGCTGGCCTATCTCTGACTCTTTCATGTCGATGTGTCTGCCAGGCTCGGCGAGCAGGTTTTTCATGACGGCCGGACGCTTGAGCTGGGTTGAGCCCAGGGCCATGCCGAGCACAGCGCGCACGTGCTGCTCAAACTGGCTCGTCTCGCAGGCCTCCATGGTGTGGTGACCGGCGTTGTGCACGCGGGGGGAAATCTCGTTGATCAGCAGCGAATCATCAGGCAGCAGGAACATCTCCACGGCGAAGAGCCCGGGCGTGCCCAGACCCTTAATGGCGGCCCGGGCAATTCCCATGGCGCGCTCGGCGATGACTGAACTCACGGTGGCCGGCGCCATAACCTGATCAAGGATATTCCCGGCAGAGTAGAACTCCAGGCTCACCGGATCGTAACAGGCGAGTTGACCGTCCTGGCTCCGGGCCACAAGCACGGCAAGTTCCCGGCGCTCGGCGAGATAGGGTTCGGCCACCGTTGGCACAGGCCAGAGTGAGGGAAATTCGGCTTCTGAATGGATTACCTGCACACCGCGACCGTCGTAGCCGCCGGTCTGAGCCTTCTGTACGAAGGGTAGACCCAGCTTCCCGGCGATTGCACCGGCGTCGAGTTCTTCTGCTTCAAGTGCAAGGAACAGTGCGGTTGGTAGCCCCTGGCGGACCAGCCACTGCTTCTGCAGGCCTTTGTTCTGCAACAGTCGCAGAACCTCCGGGTCTGGTGCCACGATCACCCTGCCGGCTTTCGCGTGATCGGCGAGGCGCGTGAGGATCTCGGGAGCGATGGCTTCGATCTCAAAGGTGATGTAATCGACTTCATCCGCCAGTCGATCAATGAGCGCCGAATCGTTCCAGTCGCCGGCGTAGAACACATCGGCGACCGCTGCGGCCGAGCAATCGGCGGCCGGATCGATGACGGTGCTGTGCACGTCGAGGGCCCGCGCTGCACGGCAGAGGAAGGCGCCGAGCTGGCCGCCTCCCAGAATACCGATTCGAAGCGGCGCTTCAGGAGCGCCGGCGTTGCCTGTCATGGGATTCTCCGGTTGCAGCGTGGGCCAACATGGGCCAGCACGGAACTTCGTTTAGCTGAAGCGGCGCGATCATACGCGGAGTCTGCGATGGATCCGAATCTCGGATGCCGACTCATCGAAAAAAGAGGACGGATTATTCCGGATCTCCGGGGTTGTGGCTCCTCGGAAAAGTCGAGGGGTTGGTCAGCAGGAATCGTTTTTTACGAATGCCTTGCGCCTGGGAGGTTCCGCGCTCACAATCCGCGCCTCGAAAAAGTCAGCTATAGACCCGCCCCAGAGTGCTGCAGAGCGAGACGCCCTGCGTGCGAGGGTAGCGGGGGTTAAGTCAAGGGGCGGAACTACCGGTGAGTCAGAGCTCGTCAAACACTGAAGCCAACGGCAAGGGCGCCGGCACGCGGAGCCTGGTGACGCCGAAGCGTGCCGCCTGGCAAGGTTGGCGCTCCTTCAGCGAAGCCGCACCGGCCGCCTACCTGACAGCGACGGGGGAGTGCTGGGCGGAGCTTACAGAGGCCGACTTCGAACAGGTGAGCGTTGACTGGATCGCAGCCTGGGAGCGGTTGACGGCCGAGGAACAGGGCCCCTCGACCGCTGATCTCCGTCTTACACTCCGGGGCGCCGAAACCCCCGCGGATCGGCTCGTGGCCTATGCTGCGGCCCTGCAGGTTGTCGGCACGGAGACCGTAGGGAGTCGTGCGCTCCTGACCGACGCTGCAGAACAGCTTGGGGTGCAGGGTCTCCTGCGTCGCCATGTGGATGGGGCCAGCCGCCGCCTGGCACCCCGTCGCGCTGCCTGACAACGCCGCCGGTAAGCGAGCAGCCCAAAACCGCTTATCCGTTCCTGCTTTCGATCGGCACCCGCTGACCCTGCAACTCCCTGACCGTTAGAATGAAGCTGCCTTGCGCTAGGCAGGGAGAGCTGGCCGGAGGCTATTACCGTTGTCTGGGAGGGAAGCACTGTGACCGAAAGCGTGCCGGAAGCAACGGAAGCGACGGAAGCACCGCCTCTGACCGGTCTTCGAGTGGTCAGCTGCGGCGCCGGACCCGCACTCGGGCTGGCAACCATGATTCTTGCCGACTTCGGTGCTACGGTTCGACGGTACACGGATCCCGAGTACCAGGTGCTCGACGATGTGCCTTCTGCCCGCATGTGGCTGCGCGGCAGCGCCCCGGGCACTGATCTCGCCGGAGATCTGAACTGGGCGGATGTCGTGCTGCTGGTGAGTAGCAACGGCTTTCCTGCGCTTTCGGAAGGCACCGTCCGTCGGGCAAATCCCCAGGCGATCTGCGCTGTCCTTGAAGCCGGTGAGGTCGGGTCAGCGCTTCCGCCCTATGACGCGGTGCTGGCTGCGAAAACCGGTCGCATGCAGAACCTGACCGGCATACTGCCGACGCCGCAGCCACACTTCGCCGCTGTGCCTGTCGCTGTCCATGCGAGTGCGCAGAACCTGGTCGCGGGAATTCTCGCGGCGCTCTTTCAACGACGCCAGGGTAGTGCCGGGGGGCAGGTGCTCCGGACAAGCCTGATCCAGGGGCTGATGCCTTACGACCAGGGTCAATCGCTCCTTGAACAGCTGCACCCCGACCGGCGCCAGCCGGACCCGGGTCAGCTCATGCCGACTTTGAACTACCACCCCGTTCAGTGCGCCGACGGACGCTGGCTGCAGCTCGGTAATCTGTTACCGCATCTCTTCGAGAACTTCCTGCGCCTGGCAGGCATCGAGGAGATCCTCGACTGGCTGCCGGACGAGCGCGAACGGGCACGGGATCTCATTCTTGAAACCATGCAGAGGAAAACGGCCGCCGAGTGGATGACCCTTTTTGAGGCTGATGGCGGCGTCGCTGCGCATCCTTACCTTCGAACCGAAGAAACGCTCCGGGATCCTGACATGACAGCCAACGGGCATGTGGTTGAGCTCAACGGGGTGAAGCAGCTTGGCCCCCTGGCCCGACTTACGGTGACGCCGGCTCGGATTACCGCTCAAGCGAAAGAAGCGGGTGCCACGCGCTGGGCACCTGCCGGTGACACCGAACCGGAGGAGCTGCCCCTCCGGGGTGTGACGGTGCTCGAGCTTGCGACGATTATCGCCTCGCCCCTTGGGGCCTCTTTTCTTGCCGATATGGGCGCCCGGGTTATCAAGGTTGAGACCCTCGGCGGAGACCCCTTTCGACACATGGGCGGCGGCATTGGCGCCACCCGCTGTAACCAGGGTAAGGAGAGCATCAGCGTCGATCTGAAAACGGCGGCTGGCCGGGAGATTGTTCAGGCTCTCGCCGAGCAGGCGGACATCCTCATCCACAACTTCCGCCCTGGCGTTCCCGAGCGCCTCGGTATCGACTACGAGACTCTCGAAGCACTCAATCCCAGGCTCGTCTATCTCTCTGCGAACGGCTACGGACCTCTGGGCCCGGGGGCCCTGCGTCCGTCGACCCATCCGATCCCTGGTGCCGCCATGGGCGGTGCCGCCTATCAGGCGGGCGGTGCGCCGGAAGAGCTGCTGGGCCTGCAAGCACTGCGTGAGTGGTCCCGGCGCCTCATGCGCGCCAACGAGGTAAACCCGGACCCGAACACCGCCGTGGTTGTCATGACCGCGAGCCTGCTGGGGCTCGTGGCTCGATCGGTGACGGGGCGCGGCCAGCAGGTTTTTGTGGATATGTTCTGCGCCAACGCTTACGCCAATTTCGACGCTCTGCTGGAGTATTCGGGTAAGGCGCCGCGTCCTTCCCTTGGCGCCGGGCTCACGGGGCCGCACCCGCTTTATCGCCTCTATCCGGCCGAAGACAGCTGGGTGTTTCTTGGCATCCGCCGGCCCGTTGAATGGGAAACCTTCTGCCAGCTGACCGGCTTCAGCACGATCGCAGATCCCTTCGCTGAGGTAACGGGCAAGCTCGCGGCCGAACTCGAAGCGTTGTTCCGGGGCGATGCTGCCGATCACTGGGAAGCGCTGCTCAGTCCTGCGGGTATCGGCTGCGTCCGGGCAGATACAGTTAACACGGGTGAGTTTTTTGCGGGGCCCGGCGCCGAGGCCTGGATGTCGCCCGTCGCTCACCCGGAGCTGGGCGACTACCGTCGCCATCGGCCCATGGTGGAGTTTGCGGCTGAGAACGATGCCCTTGAGGCGGGCGTGCGCTGCGGTGTCCATGGTCCCGCATTGCTGCGGGAGCTCGGGTTTACGGACGCCCGGATCGACGCCCTCTTTGAAGAAGGCCTGCTCTACTCGGCCGATCGCGAGCGTCCGGGCGCTGCCTAGAAGTTTGCCGCCTTTGGCGCTGCCGCCATCAGCTCGCCGATAAAGAAACCACGCCGCCGCATGCCTGCCTGGAACTCGTCATAGAAGTTGTCCGGCACTGACCCACGGACCACGTCGCTGTCAACGAGGGCGCGCGCCCAGGCGGCGACCCGCGGAAACTCGTCGAGGAGGCTCGTCTCGAGCCACTGGTCCACGTAGAGAAAACGCTGCAGGAAAGGCGCGTAGGCGGCGTCCACCAGCGACAGCGTTGGCCCATTGAAATAGGGGCCGTTGTTGCAGCGTTCGCGCTCGATGGCGGCTTCGAGCTTGCCCAGTTTCTCCCTGGCGTTATCCAGCCGCTTTGCCCGTTCGTCATCGGCTTTGGCGTAATAGATTCCGCTCAAGCCGCCCGTGAAGGTGGAGATCCAGTCGGTCCAGGCTCGGTTGCGCGCCCTCTGGATGGGATCGGTCGGATGCAGCGCCGGCGCCTCCATTTCTTCAAGAAACTCGGCAATGGCGTTCGATTCGTAGAGCGGTTGCTCGTCCACCCGGAGCACGGGGACCTTGCCGTGCGGTGAGATGGCCAGGAACCAGTCCGGCTTGTTACGCAGGTCGATGTAGGTGACCTCGAAGGGGATGTCTTTCGCACGCAAAACGATCACGGCGCGCTGCACCCAGGGTCAGGTCACGGAGCTGACGAGATGATATTTCGCCATGGGTTGCCTCGTGGAGTAATTGGTGATCATGAGCATCGCGCGATGGGCCCGGCCACGCAAGCGAGCGAATAGTGGGCGTAAATGCAGGTAAACTCCCCCGCAGGGGGTGGAGCATGATGATAAAGGTTAACGCGAGCGGGCAGACCTGCGTCAGGGCGGCGCATGATTCGCGGTAGCTGTCATTGCGGCCAGGTCCGCTTTTCCCTCGAATCCCACCGAGACTTCCTCACGGACTGCAACTGCTCCGTATGCCGTCGCTATGCGGCGCTCTGGCTGCACTGCAACCGGGAGGACGTGGAGCTTGAGTGCCCGCCTGGGGCCACCCGGCAATACATCTGGGGAGACGAGCTGCTGGGTTTTCACAGCTGCGTCCGCTGCGGCTGCATCACGCACTGGTCCAGTAACAAGGGCACAGAGCACATGGCTGTGAACGCGCGTCTGGTAGAACCAGAAGAGCTCGCCGAATTCCGGATTCGTCGCTTCGACGGTGCGGAGAGCTGGGAGTATCTGGATTGAGTGGGGTTCCTCACCGTTGGCGGTGTCCGCTCCGCGGATGACGGCTCCATAACCTTAGCCTGGGAAACGCGATCGAAGCCTTTCTCGCCACCTTAAAGTTTCGCGAGTTCCGCCTTTTCTGGCTGGCCTCGACGATTTCGCTGCTGGGCGATCAGCTGACGTTCATTGCACTGCCCTGGCTGGTCCTCAAACTGACCGGTGATCCGCTGATCATGGGGACGGTTGTGGCGATTGCGGCAATTCCCCGGGCCGTGTTCATGCTCCTCGGCGGCGCGGTGACCGATGCTTACTCACCCCGGGTGGTGATGCTGGTATCCAACGC
>JBCDDI010000180.1:0-6875 GCA_039180365.1 Pseudomonadota bacterium | reverse complement strand
GCGGCCAGATGCGTTTTGACCCTCTGAACAGCTGGCCGGATAACGGCAACCTGGACAAATCCCGGCGCCTCCTGCTGCCCGTGAAGCAGAAGTATGGTCGCAGCCTGTCCTGGGGTGACCTCATGATCCTCGCCGGTAACGTTGCGCTTGAAAACATGGGTTTCCAGACCTACGGCTTTGCCGGCGGTCGGGCCGACGACTGGGAACCGGACACCGTTTACTGGGGCCCTGAAGTTGAGATGCTGGCCAGCGATCGTCATGACGGCGAAGGCGAGCTGCAGCGACCCCTCGGCGCCACGCACATGGGTCTTATCTACGTGAACCCGGAAGGCCCACGCGGCAAGCCGGATCCGGCGGGCTCTGCCCGGAATATCCGCGTCGCCTTCGGTCGCATGGCCATGAACGACGAAGAAACGGTTGCGCTCGTTGCCGGCGGCCACACCTTCGGCAAGATGCACGGGGCGCATAAGCCGAGCGACTGTGTATCTGCTGAACCTGCCGGCGCCCCTCTCGAAGAGCAGGGTCTCGGTTGGAAGAACAGCTGCGGCAAAGGCCACTCGGAAGATACGGTCACCAGCGGCCTCGAAGGTGCCTGGACTCAGGCTCCCACGCAGTGGACGACCCTGTACCTCTCAAACCTCCTGAACTTCGAGTGGAAAGAAACGCGCAGCCCGGCGGGCGCCATTCAGTGGATTCCGACCGATGAGTCGCTGCACGCGATCGTGCCCGATGCGCACATCGACGGTAAGTTTAATCCACCGGTCATGACCACCGCCGACCTTGCCCTGAAGGCAGACCCGGCCTACCGCGCCATCGTTGAGCGTTTCCTGGCGAATCCGGACGAGTATCAGCTCGCCTTCGCGAAGGCCTGGTACAAGCTGACCCACCGTGATCTCGGACCTCGGGCCCGCTTCCTTGGCAGCGAAGTGCCGGCAGAAGAACTGATCTGGATGGATCCGATCCCGGCCGTGGACTATGCGCTGGTCAACAACGGTGACATCCGCCGCCTCAAGGCTGCCATCCGCGATTCCGGACTTTCAAACGCCGAACTCGTGCGCACGGCCTGGGCTTCCGCCGGTTCCTATCGGGCGAGCGACATGCGTGGCGGCGCCAACGGTGCCCGCATTGCGCTCGCGCCGCAGAAAGACTGGGCGGCGAACAATCCTGCCGAGCTTGCAAAGGTGCTCGATGCGCTGCGTGAGATCCAGGCGGACTTCAATGATCGGTCCCGACGCCAGATCTCCCTGGCAGATCTGATCGTGCTGGCCGGTGCCACGGGCATCGAGCGAGCGGCCGAGGAGAACGGCATGGACGTGGCTGTGCCTTTCGTGCCGGGTCGCGCCGACGCGCTCCAGGAGCAGACGGACGTCAACTCCTTCGCCTTTCTCGAGCCGACGGCCGATGCATTCCGGAACTACTTCGACGTCCAGGCCAGCTACCGTTCGCCCACAGAGATGCTCGTGGATCGTGCGGACCAGCTCGATCTGACGGTGCCGGAGATGACGGCGCTCCTCGGCGGCCTGCGTGCCCTCGATGCGAACTGGGATGGTTCTGCGCACGGCGTGTTCACGGATCAGCCGGGCACCCTGAGCAACGACTTCTTTGTGAACCTCATGGATATGTCCGTCGCCTGGCAGAAGTCGGAACGTGACGGCCTCTATGAGGGCGTTGATCGTGACACCGGTGCCGTGCTCTACACGGCCACGCCCGTTGACCTGATCTTTGGTTCAAATTCTGAGCTGCGCTCGATCGCGGAGATCTACTCCTACGACGACGCCGAGGGCCTGTTCGTCAACGATTTCGTTGCCGCCTGGACCAAGGTGATGCAGCTGGATCGTTTCGACCTCGATCGTGAGGCCAGCGGTCAGATGGTCGGCACCCGCTAACCGGAAACCTCTACTGCACCGCGTCAGTGTTTATCTGATGCGGTTGCAGTCCTCGATGGGAGCGGCGTCTTTACGCCGCTTTCTTCGTTTCGGGCTTTCTTTTCCGCTCAGTTAAGCGCGCCTTTGTGCCCCCAGAAGCTGGTGGCGTAGTGCTTGCCCGTCTCCCAGGTGGCGTCGTCTATCTCAATGCCGCCGTGACCGTATTCGATTTCGAAGCCAGACGGTGAGGTCATATAGAAACTCACCATTTCATCGTTTGTGTGTTTACCCAGAGAATTAGCGATGGGCACACCGGCACTGTTCGCTCGATCCAGGCCGTGGCCGACGGCGTCCAGCGACTGGACCTGCAGCATGATGTGGTTAAGGCGCTTCGGGACCGGTGCGGGCGCCAGTGCCAGCGTGTGATGACGCGGGTTGCAGTGCAGGAAGGTCAGTTGAAAGGGCTTATCCGGCGGGCCGAGGAGGATGTGGTCCGAGAGCTTCATGCCAAGGCCTTCCATATAGAAGCGCTCCGCCTGGGCCTGATCGCCCACGTAAAGCACCATGTGGCCAAGGCCCTGATCTTCGGTGACGAAGCTGATATCAGGCATAGGCAGTTCGCAGGCCGTGGTTGCTGTCCGGTCACCCACATAGAGTTCAACTGGCAGGCCGAAGGGGTCTTCGCAGATCACCAGCGCCTCCACCTGGCGGGCCGCGGCTTCCTCGGCGCTGCCGGCCCGGATGCTGAAACCAAGGCCGTTCAGGTGGTTTGCGAGATCTTCGAGAACCTGGGGGTCGGCCACTTCGAACCCTGCACAGCGGATGTCGTCTTCGCCGGTTTCTACGAGACGGATGCGCCAGCAGGCCTCGTCATAGCGCAGGAGCAGGGCGCCTTCCGAGCTTTCCACAGCGACGCCCAGCACCTCGGTGGCGAAGCTCTGCCAGGCGTCGAGGCTGCTCACGCCGAGTTCCAGATAGCCCAGGGCGGAAACGGTTGCGGTGCTCATGGTGTGGATCCTCGCGTCTATTCAGAGGTCAGCTTACCCCGCCAGACCGCGCCCTGCCCGGCAACTTCAGCCCGGTAACTTCAGTCCGGCGGCTGTTTTCGAACGGGGTTGTCGGGGGATACTATCGCGGTCCCCGGCAAATCCCATGGCGCATGGTCGATCTGAAGAACCCAGCGGACCGAACTTTCGGTGAATACGGCGAAGACGGTTATCACCGTCTGGTCGACGAAAGGGTCTACGAATCAAATCGCTTCGAGTCAAGTCGCGGTGGGCGGCGCAAGGCCCGCCACGAGATGTATATGGTGCAGGCGTTCCTGGCCGGACTGCCCGCCGCTCAGCGGATTCTCGATGTGCCCTGCGGCATGGGCCGCTTTACCGGGGCGATTCGCGAGGCCGGCCACCGGCCGGTGAATGTCGATCTGAACGCCGGGATGCTGCTCCGTGCTCAGGCGCGTTACGATGCCTTGCCGCTGCTGCAGGGTAACGTCATGCAGCTGCCGTTTGCCGATGGTGCCTTCGATGCCGCTCTCTGTTTCCGTCTCCTCCACCATCTGCCGGATAATCTGATTCTGGCAACGCTGACCGAACTGCGGCGCGTTGCCGGTACAGTGCTCACCACCTTCTACAGCACCCGATCCATCAAGTATCAGCGGAAAAAGCTGCTAGGGAAGACGGTGAGCGGTCAATACTATTCGCCTGACCATCTCATCTCCCTCAGTCGGGACGCCGGCTGGTCAGAATGCCGCCACGTCAATCCTTATGAGATTCACAGGAACCTGCACGGTCTGGTGCTCGCTTGACTCCTGAGCTGCCTGCCTATGCTCGGGTGGCCCTCGACGACGGCAGTCGCTGGTGGCTTGCCCATAGTAGTTGGCAGGAAACTGCCGATGCCGCCGCTTGCGCAATTGCAGCCCCGGGGCAGCTCGACGCTGAGGTGCTGTTAAAAGCCGCCACGCGACGGCTGGTGTTCACCGCTGAAGGCATTGAGGCCGGCTCCAGCATCGTCGTGAAAGCCTTCCCCCTTGATGGATTCAGGGCCCGGCTGAAGCATTGGAAATATGCCCCTAGCGAAGCGGCCAATCTTGCGGAGGCGGCGCGCCGTGGTGTGCCTGTTCCAGCGCTTTATGGCTGGGGTGAGCGGCGCCGTGCGGGTCTGGTGCGCTGGAACGCGGTGCTTATGGAGAGAATCACCGGCAGAACGTTTACGGAACTCGCGGCGGCGAAAGTCGATGCACCGGCGGCGGGCTCGGACAGCGCGGTGGCTGTTTCGTCATCGGCTTGGCTGGACCGGTCCGCTCGGCTCTTAGCGACCATGTTTACCGGCGGCTGCAACCACATCGATCTGAAACCCGGTACGCTCCTCTTCGGGGCGAACGCCGCCGACGATCGGGTTATCGATTTTCAGTACTGCAGCTTCGGCGACCCTTCCGTCACCACGTTTATGGCGCAGCTGGGCCACTTTGCCTACTGGTGGGATCGAGCCTTGAATCCACCCGAAGATCTGGTGGAAGCGTGGTTCCAAGTCGTGCTGGATCACGCTGACATTCCTGTGGAGGCTCGAGCCTCGGCGCAGGAGACCTTTGCGGACTATCGCCTCAGGGTCCGCAGCATCGCCGAACGTCTCGTCCAGTAGCCGTTACGGTCTCCGTAAGCAGACCGGATCTTTTCCGGGTCCTTGTCCAGATCCTTGTCCAGATCCTTGTCCGGATCCTATAAAGGTTCATGCTAGATTGTCTGGTAGTTTTCCGCTGATTAGAAGCGTCGCGAGCGACTTTAACTGCTCGCCCCTCGCCTTCCCGTTAAGGACCTGTGCCTATGGCTTTGCAACGACTCTCTGCCGGAGAACCCATCGAACGACTGCTGGCGGTACTCGATGATGACGGCGGTCTCATCATTGAAGGCCTGTTCCCAAGGGAGACCATTGCGCAGCTCCGTGATGATGTGCTTTCTGCGGCTGCCAACGTTGAGCCCGGGGTGGCAACGCAGGGGCTTGATGAAGACGGCAAAGTCTTCACCGGTGCCAACACCATCCGCTTTTCGAGCGTCGGCAAGGTATCACCCGCTTACTTTGAGCTGCTCGATAATCCAATCTATGCCGCCCTCGCCGATGCGGTGCTGTTGCCCGCCTGCGGCTCCTATTGGGTGAACACCGGCCAGGTCATGCTCATTGGACCGGGATCCGAGGCGCAGATGCTGCATCGGGACTGCGAGAACTGGAGCTATGTTTCTGCGCAGAACTGGCCAGCAGGTCCTGAGGTTACTCTCAGCGCGATGATTGCCCTTGAAGAGGTCACCGAGGAGCTCGGCGCCACCCGGGTGATTCCCGGCAGCCACAAGTGGCCGGACTTTGGAGACCAGGGCAGCGCGGAAATGACGGTGCCCGCGGAGATGAGCCCGGGGGATGCGCTCGTCTATTCCGGTAAAGTCATTCACGGAGGTGGTGCTAATCGGACGAGCGATCAATGGCGCCGCGCCATGCACCTGAGCTTCGTGCTTGGCTGGCTGACTCCGGAAGAGTCGAGTCCGCTCGACTACAGCGATGAAGAGCTCAGCGACCAGTCGCCGCGGGTGCAACGACTGCTGGGTCATCGATCCTACGATCCCCGGCCGCACTTCGGCGGCGGCCTCTGGCTCCGGCACGTCCGCAAAATCGAGGACCTTACGGCATGAAGCCCGCAGCCTGCTGCCCCACGGGCCGTGATAGTTCCCTGACCATGGTCCGGAGGAGAAGACAATGACTTTGCAGAACGACATCCGTGATGAGGCCGGTCTCGAGGCGAGCATCGGCCGCAAGTCGCCGGCCCTGGATCTGAAGGTGATCGACCACGTCGACTCCCTGGCCGGGCAGTGGCTGCAGGCCTCCGAGCTCGCATTTGTGACGGTATGCGGCGCCGGGGGCGTCGCTGTCTCGCTGGCAGCAGCGCGGGCCGAGGTGCTGGACGAGCACACGATCACACTGCCGCTCGCTGCCCTGGACACGCCGCTGCCTATCGCCGCCGGTGATGCCTTTGGGTCGCTCTGGCTGATCCCTGGTTTGCGCGAAACGCTTCGCGTGAACGGGCAGATCAGTCAGGTGGACGCGGAAGTGTTGCAGCTATCCGTGACCGAGTGTTACGGCCACTGCGCAAAGGCGCTGATCCGGTCGGACTTCTGGCAGGCGGAACCCAGTTCCTTCGCTTCTGACGAGCTAGGTGCCTTCGTGGACGCTGCGCGCTTCATGGCCCTCGCCACCGTCAATCAGGATGGAGCCGCCGATCTCAGCCCGAAGGGCGATCCCGCGGGGCTCCTGGCAGCGTTGATCGATGGTGAGCTCTGCTTCGCGGAACGCCCGGGGAACCGCCGGGCCGACAGTCTGCGCAATCTGCTGGTGCAGCCGGAGCTTGCCCTCCTGTTTCTCATTCCCGGCACGCAGGCGACGGCGACCGTTCGCGGCATCGCCCGTATCTCCGCTTCTGAGGCCCTGCGGGAACGCTTTGCGGTGGACGGTAAAGCGCCGAAGCTTGTGACCTGTGTGCGCGAGCTGTCTGTTGAGCTGCGTCAGAGCCCAGTGCTCGAGGACGCGAATCTCTGGCCGCTGCAGGCGAGCGCCATTGATCTCGATCCGGCGGCCATGTTTGTTGCCCACATCAAGAGCAACAAGGCTCGAAGCCTCGGCGCCAGGGTGACTTCCGCCATGGTCTCCGTGCCTGGGCTCATGAAGAGGGGCCTCGATAAGGACTACGAGAACAATCTTTACTAGCGTTGCCTGGTCCCTTGAGTCCGGGGCCAGCGCGCGGATTCACAAAAAAATCACTGTCTGGCCGCGATTGTCTGACAGTTACGTGGCGGTAAGTACAACTGGGAGGACCTATGGCCGAAAACTTCATGGCTCATCCGGAGCTCAGGCACCCTTTCGAGGCGAGTGCCATTCATCCGGACGGCTGGGCGACGGTGCTTTATCAGGGTAATCGTCACAGCTTGTTTGTGGTGTTGAGTATTTCGGCCGTCGGCGGGGGGGGGGAGG
>JBCDDI010000179.1:0-6882 GCA_039180365.1 Pseudomonadota bacterium | reverse complement strand
CCGTCGGGGCGGTGTCGTCGAACCACGACACCCGCGGCATGCGAGACGGATTGAAGGAGGCGATCTCGTGGGAGCCGGTGAAGCGTCGGTCGGCGCCGGTGAGCCCGGCGGCCCGGATGCCGACCTCGGTCGCCCCGACCGTGGCCGCCGCCTGCAATGCGATTGAAGAGCTGGAAGAGATGGAGGAGAAGACGTGCCGGCTGCCCTGGCCGACGCACTCGGCAAACTGGCCGAGCGCGAAGGCGTCGATCAGGCGACCTTGGCGCTTGCCTTCGTGCTTGCCCATCCGGCACGACCGGTAGCCCTTGTGGGGAGTATCGATCCGGAGCGCATCGCGCAGGCGTCCCGGGCGCTCAAGGTGCAACTCGATCGCTCAGACGTTTACGACATCATTGAAGCGTCCCTTGGGGAGTCGCTGCCATGAGCGTTGAAGTCAGCTGGTTCTCGGCCCTCTGTGACGACGACTATCGATACCTCGGCGTGCATGATCCAGACCTCAAATCATCCTGGTCCCATTGCAGCTCAATCACGCGCAGCGCCGATAGCCACGGCTTCGACAGCATTCTGCTGCCGTCGGGTTATCAGCTTGGCATCGACTCTGTGGCTTTTGCCGGTGGAGTCGCTCCGCTGACGGAGCAGATCCGTCTGCTGGTCGCCGTGCGCTGCGGAGAGCTCTGGGTGCCGCAACTGGCGAGACAGCTGGCAACGTTGGATCAGATGCTCAACGGCCGCCTTGCGATCAACATCATCTCCTCGGACGTTCCGGGGGAGACGCTGTCGTCCATCGAACGCTACGAACGCACGCGCGAATCCATGCACGCACTCCGTAGTCTCCTGAATGGTGAGGGAGTTGCCGTGCACGGCAAACACCTCGACTTTGAGGTGGAGCCGCCGAACGCCCGGACCATGAGCGGCCAGGCACCGCTCTTCTACTTCGGCGGCCTCTCGGAGCCCGCGCGCGCTGTGGCAGCGGAGTGCGCCGATGTGTTTCTCATGTGGCCGAACACGCTGCCTGAGGTGGAAAAGGTGCTCGATGACATGCGCACGCGGGCGGCTGCCTTCGATCGCAGCCTGCGCTTTGGTTATCGGGTGCATGTGATTGTCCGCGAAACGGAAGCCGCAGCAATCGATGCCTCCCGGACCCTGATGTCGCGCCTTGATGATGCGGAAGGGGCCAGGATCCGGGCGCAGTCTCTCGACAGCACCTCGGCGGGCGTTCGAGCCCAGGGTGAGCTGCGCGAAGGCGCCGATGATGACGGCTTTGCGGAAGCGAATCTCTGGACGGGAATCGGTCGCGCCCGCAGCGGCTGTGGGGCCGCCATCGTCGGTGATCCGGATCAGGTGCTGCACAAGCTTGAGCAGTACATGGCCCTCGGTATTGAGGCTTTTATCCTGTCCGGCTATCCGCATCGGGAAGAGTGTGATCTCTTTGCCCGCTATGTGTTGCCACGGCTCGACCATGGTGTGCTCTGCTGATGCCGATTGATCGGGAGACCTTCACGGCCACCGACCACATTGTGCTCGCCGTCCGCGACATTGAAGAGGGGATTTCGAACTGGCGCGATCGGCTGGGCATGCCGCTGAGCCATCGCGCCGACCTCGATGATGCAGGCGTTCGGCAGGCGTTCTTCTCCCTGCAGGACGGGACCTTCATTGAACTCATCGCTCCCATGAGCGATAGCTCTCCCCTGGCGGACTTGCTGGCCCGGCGAGGGGAAGGTATTCATGTGCTGGCGCTCAGAGTTGACGATCTCGATAGCACCGTTGCCAGGCTGCAGGATGAAGGGGTGCGGCTTTCCGGTGTTGGTACGCCACAGGTGTTTGTCCATCCGAGCGAAAGCAACGGTGTGCTGGTACAGCTGTGGCCGGAGGATCGCCCGCATCGCTGGCGCGATGAACCAGAGCCGGATGATGCCGGCCACAGGGGGTAGCAGGAATGATCTATCAGGCAACGGAAGCAGAGCGCGCTTCGGAGGCGCTGACCCCAGACACGCTCAGCGCTATCGCCGAGGACGTCGCTCATAAAGGCTATGCCGTTGTTGGCGGCTTGATCCCGCCAGACGTGTGCGAGTCGCTGCTCGCCGCGGTGCTGGAAGATGCGGAGCTGGTTCGTACCCGAGGCCGGCCAACGCCCCATGAGATTGCCACGGGCGAAGGCCACCTGCAGCTGGGATTAAGGCGCGCTGCGCCCTATGTAGAGGCCGACCTCGTCGCCAATCCACTGATCGAGCATGTGGTCGCTGCGGTGCTGGGTGAGAAAGCCTGGCTCGGCTTCTACAGCGGCAACGTCAACCTGCCCGGAAGCGTGCATCAGCCCGTTCACTATGATCGCCCGTTCTCCTGGCGGACCCGAGAAAAAGCGGCGGCGGACGGGCAACCCTGGCCACCACCAACCACCACCTTGTCCTGTTCCATTGCCTTGACCGAGATAACGGCCGACAACGGTGCGACGGAGATTTATCCGGGCACCCATCTGGAAACTGCCGTCACGGAATGGCCTCTGGGCGAGCGAGTGAGTAAACATCCGGAGCTCCTTGAGCGCTGGGGTCCGCCGGCACGCATGAGCATTCCGGCCGGAGGCGTCTGTTTTCGCGATCCGCGCATGTGGCATCGCGGCGTGCCGAACCCTTCTGAGGCCGTACGTCCCATGCTTGCGCTCACTTACCACGCGGAGCGCTGCCGGCACTGGCGGGGTCGGCTGGCTAAGAACATGGATCCTGCCGATCTGGCGCGTTGCCTCGAGAATCCTGCCCTGCGGGTGCTTGATGACGGAGCCCTTGGGGATGGGCGCCTGGTCTTCGAGGAAAATGCGCGGCCGGCGCTGCTGTCGAGGGAAAGCCAGCATGGCATCAATCGGAACGTTCGTTTTGTCCCCGCGCCAGCCCGGGTGAACCACTTCCTTGATGCCCATCTCATCGGCGGGGCCAGGGTGGTCGAGGACGGTGACGTCGCACCCGAGGCCTGAACGGTGAAGGTCCTCTATCTCGGTGGCACCGGGGAGATCTCTCAGGCCTGCGTGGATGAGAGCCTGGCGCGCGGGCATGCGGTCACCCTGTTTAACCGCGGCCGGCGTGAAGCGCCGCCGGAGGGTGTGGAACTCATCAGCGGCGACCTGCGGGATCAGGCGAAATACGCCGAGCTTGCGGAGCGTGGCTTCGATGTCGTGTGCCAGTTCCTGGCCTTCGATACCGATGCCGTGGCCCGCGACGTTGCGCTCTTCTCCGGTCAGTGTGCACAGTACGTGTTCATCTCTACCGCGTCGGCCTATCAGAAACCACATGCCGGTGGGTTGGTGACCGAGGACACGCCGCTTGGCAATCCGTTCTGGGCGTACAGCCGAAAAAAGGCCGATTGCGAAGCGTTCCTCACGGCAGCTCATGCTGAGGGCAAGCTGCCGGTAACCATTGTCCGGCCGAGCCACACTTATCGCACCCGTTTCCCAAGCACGGTGATCGATGGGGACCATCTGGCCTGGCGCCTGCTCCGCGACAAGCCGGTGCCCGTGCATGACGACGGTGAATCCCTCTGGACACTGACGCACTCGATCGACTTTGCGCGGGCGTTTGTTCGCTTACTCGGTGACCCGGCTGCCTGGGGCCAGACGCTGCACATCACGAGTGACGAAGCGCTTTCCTGGAACGCGATTCTTGCGGCGGTGGCAGCACACTTAGGCAAGCGGGCGGAGATCTTTCCCGTTCCCCTAGCGGCGCTGCTTGAGCACCGTCCCGAGTGGGAAGGTCCGCTTCGTGGCGACAAGGCAAACTCCATGCGCTTCGATAATCGGCGGCTGCGCGAGGTGATCGGACCCTGGGAGGCCGAACTGTCACTGGCTGAAGGGCTGGCCCTCGTTGGCGCGCATGTTGAAGCGCGCCTCGACGCGGGCTATGTGCCGGACGCGGAGACCGATGCGCTCATCGATCGGCTTGCCGCGCTCAGAGACCGCCGTTGATCACGATGTCCTGGCCGGTCATCCAGCTGGAAGCCGGTGAGGCCAGGTAGACGACGGCAGGCGCGATGTCCTCAGGGGTGCCCACCCGCCCGAGCGGCACGCCGAGCTTTTTACCCATCTCAGGAATGTCATCCTCAGTCATCTTCGTAAACTCGAGGAACACTTCCGTTGGGATTGGACCCGGCGAGACCGAGTTTACGCGGATACCCAGCGGCGCCATTTCCACGGCGAGAGTCTGGGTGAGGTTGTTAACACCGCTTTTTGCCACCGCGTAGGGACCGTTGTAGGGCGAGGCGCGACCGGCAACCTGGGAGGAAATGTTGATGATCGTGCCGCCGCCGTTGTCCTTCATGATCTTTCCGGCCGCCTGAGCACCGGTCCAGACCGCTTTCAGATTGAGATTAAGCTGAAAGTCCCACTGCCGTTCCGGCAGATCCAGAAAAGTACGAGGCACCCGATCATCAGCGCCACCGGCATTGCTCACCCAACTGCTCAGTGCACCCATGTCTTTGAAGGTCTGCTCGGCCAGCGCCTGCACCTGCTCGAGCTCCATCATGTCCGTGGTCACGGCGAGGGCCCGGCGGCCGAGCGCACGGACTTTCTCTGCCACCGCTTCGATTTCGTTTGTACGCCGCGCCGCAAGCACAACATCAGCGCCGGCTTCCGCCAGCCCCAGTGCAATGCCTTCGCCGATGCCGCGGCCGCCGCCGGTCACCACGGCGACCTGGCCGTCCAGTCGAAAGCTGTCGATGACGCTCATCAGTTCAGTCCCCGGCGCTCGATTTCTTTTGCCATGCGTTTCGCATCGGACTCCAGGAGCGGGCCGCGTTCTTCCTCGGTGAGTTCGCCAGCCGTATCTTTCGCCATCTTGTCACTGTCGAGCATGATCCACTTCTCTGGAACAATCTCGATAATCACCCGTAGCGGAGAATCCAGGCGTTCCTCGAAGGCTTTGGCCTGGGCTTCCTGTTGCGGGGTCAGTTCGTCGCCCATGCCGGTATAGGGTCCCCGGGCAAGGGCCGGATAGAACCAGGCCTTGGTTGCTTCGTCTTCGTGGATGATCGCGCGACCTTTAAAGGTGACCGCTCCGTTTGGACCATTGGGTGCAGCCATGCCGCTCACAACCACCGAGCAGCGCGGATCCCGCTTGATGGCGGCCACGCGATGGCGGTGGGCGCCGCAGGTGATCCAGCCGCGGCCGTCGCGCCAGACAAAAGCGTGAATCACGCCGACGGGCCAGCCGTCTTTTGTGGCCCAGTTAAACGTGCACTCTCGGGCTTTCGTCAGGAGTTCTTCCCGTTCGGCGTCCGTAAACGGATAAATTGAGACGACTTCGTGTTCTTCGCTGGACATGGCTCCCCCTTCCTTCTCAGCAGGTCTGCGGCGAAGCCCGCCGCAGCGTCGAAGGAGCAGCTTAGGCCACCCGCGCGGCCGCGCCTAGCTCTCGATGCCGTAGGCTTTACGCACGACCGGGCCATCAGGATCCGGAGCGATGTGTGGTTCGGCGTCGAAGATCAGGCAGTTTCGCTCGCGCTTTTCATAGCTTGGCCAGGCGGGTAGGCCGGCTCCATTGGGGTCACCCGTCCGCGCGAACTGCACCATAGATGCAGACCAGATGTCTGCCAGCGCTCGATTGGCGTCGTTCTGTTCGTGGAAGAAGAGTCCTGACGCTCCGCCGGCGAAGTGGTTGAAGGTGAACGGAATGTCGCTGCCATGGGTGATGCCGAGGGGGTTATCGGTGGGGACTTCAAAGTTGTAAACCCAACCGCCAGCTCCGGCTGTTGTTGCGGTCTCGGCGGCGCGCAGGGTTTCAGAGCGAAACAGGTGGAACCAGGTACGCTCCATTTTCGTGGAGGGTTCCGCGTCGGCGTACTGTTCTTCCAGGAAGGCCAGATAGTCGCCGGGCGCATCCAGGTTGATGGCGACGGCGTAGAGCCCCTGCACCATGGCGAGCACCTTAGGATCTGTGCCGACCATGGGCCCTAGGAAAGTGCCTTCATCGCGGCAGCAGCCGATGATCAGTGGCGGACCGTCAGCCCCTTTCCCAGCGATGGCTTCGAGCCCGCTGCGGGTAATCGTCTGTCCGTCAACGCAGGGCGTCGGCTGCACGGCACCCTGCATCTGCGCGGCCTTCAGTTGCTCTGCGGGCATTGCCAGTAGCGCTTCGCCAACATTCTCTGTCTTTCCGAAATGGGCGCCGAGGAGGGCAACCCCGTCGGGTGGAGGGTGCGAACCGGTATGCCCACCGCTGAAAGCAATGGAGCGATGATAGAGCCCGTCGGCCGCCGGTGCGCCCTGTAGCGCCAGCACAGATCCGGCACCCGCGCTTTCGCCCCAGATGGTCACGCAATTCGGGTCACCGCCGTAGTCGGTGATGTTGTCGCGAATCCAGCGAAGCGCCGCGATCTGGTCTTCGAAGCCGCGGTTTACGCTGCCTGCGTAGTCCGGTCCCAGGGCGCTCATGTTGCAGAAACCGAACACCCCCAGCCGGTAGTTGATGGCAACGACCACAACGTCCTGTTCGCGGGCGATGACGCTGCCGTCGTAGTCGCTCGCAGCGCCCTGAAAGTAAGCGCCGCCATGAATCCAGCAGAGTACTGGGCGCCGCTTGTTATCAGCAGCGGGGGTGTAAATGTTCAGATAGAGGCAGTCCTCGGACTCTTCGCCATGGACCTCGCCGAAACCGAGGACTTCGTCGTAGGGATTCTGGTAACAGCGATTCGGGTATTGGGTGGCGTCGAAGGTGCCTGTCCATGGGGCTGCCGGTTGTGGCGACTTCCAACGCTGATCGTTAATCGGCGGGGCTGCAAAGGGGAGGCCAAGATAGGTCTGCAGCCCCTCAGTCGAATTGCCTTCCACGGCACCAAGCCGTGTCTGAATGATCGTCATAGCTGTCTCCCCTCTCTAATCTCTACTCTGGCGCTGCATGGCTG
>JBCDDI010000178.1:0-6897 GCA_039180365.1 Pseudomonadota bacterium | reverse complement strand
CTGCCGCAAGGTGGGCCCGGTTGGCGCCCAGCCGAGATGCTCAAGGAGCGATCCGGGAAGCCCGATCTCCAGGGTCAGGTAAGGTCCCTCCAGCACGTAGTCGAGCTCACAGCCTGGACGCCAGAGCATCAGGTGTCGCTCATCGATCTCTTCGCCGAGGGCCGTCATGCCCATGTCGCTGCTAAGGGCCAGGCCAAGCTGCACGCCTGTACCGACAATCTCATCGCGCCAGCGTGCCCGTCCTTCCGCCGCTGCCCAGATAATGGACAGCTCGCCGAGTTCGACGGCTTCAAGGTTGAGCCCGCCGCTGCCGGACAAAGGCAGATAGTCGGGGTTCATGCCCGTGGTATCGCGGTAGAAGGATGCGACCTCGTCGGCATCCTGGAGGGTGATGTGCTGGCGCTGCATTCGGTCGGAGCCTGGCACAAATTACGTAGTCAGTCATGCGTTCGCGGTGGCATGTTCAACACCCCACATCGTTCGAAAACCAGGGAAGGAAGTCAGGAGATGAACCGCACCATCGATCGCGTCAGCGAAGCTCCAGTCTCGCTATCAGGCAGTGTGCAGCGACGGATTGCGCCGTTGTCTTTCGCGGCGGCGCTGTTTGGAATTGCCGTGCTTTCAGCGTCGCCGCTGCAGGCGGAGCCCATCAATAAGAAGCACGTTGATGCGGCACCGAAAGAAGAGCCAGCGCTCATGCCGCACATCGATCCTGAGCGACCCGATCGCATGGTGATCAGGCAGGATAAGGCGACCAACATCTGGCGCGAGGAACGTCCCGCTGAGCGGAACCCGGAGAGAACGGCGGGTCCCGTGGATATACAGCGCTATGAGGTACAGCTGGAACCGGTTGGCATCAAAACCTTTTTCCAGCTCCCGGTAGCCCTGACGCAGGACGACCTCACAGCGGGTGAGGTGGACGTAGCGATCTTCGGTGCAGCCACGGCTGCGCTGCCGCACTCTGCGGGCAACATGTGGGCACCGGCAGAAATCCGCTACACGCGGGACTGGGGTGCCTACGGGGATCCGAAGTTTCCGCTCAGCTGGATTGAGTATGAAACGCTCATCAACCCTTTCAGCAATCTCAATGCTGTGGACTATGGTGATGCCGGCCTGAATCCCTACAACCAGGCCCACACCCTCGAAGAGATCCGTCGCATGACCCGGGAGATCGCCGAGACAGGCGCGATCCCCTTCGCGATCGGCGGCGATCACTCAGTTCCGAACGGCACATTTCGCGGCATCGTCGATGTTTATGGGCGTAAAAACGTGGGCTTCTTCCATTTCGACGTCCATCTTGACCGTGGCACCGGCAAGTTTGGCGCCTTCTATCACTCTGGCAGCTATATGAATATGGCAGTCGAAGAAGGCCTCCTCGACGGTCGCGAGGTAGTGCAGTTCGGCATGGGTTCTCCTGCTTTCGGGGAAGAACTCTATGAGGAAATCCTCGCGGAAGGCGGCAAGGTTTACCACCTCCACGAGATCCTCCGCGACGGCGTTGATGCAACCTTCGAGAAGATCTACGAGGACTTCAAAGACGTGGAGCTCATCTACGTGTCTTTCGACATCGACGTTTTCGACATGGCTTATGCACCCGGTACCGGCTCGAGCGAGCCGACGGGGATGATTCCCCGCGAGCTCTTTCCGAAGTTGCGACAGTTTGCAGCCACGAAGACGATCGTCGGTTTCGACCTGGTTGAGTACAACCCGTTCTACGACAACCAGGGCAAGCAGACGGCGCGCCTGGCCCGGCGCATCATGCTGCAGTTCCTGACGGGCATCTCCATGAAGAAGGCCGGTATGGACCCGAACTACGTGCATCCGCGCGTTGCTGGCGACCCTTAGCTTTCTTGCCGCTAGAATTCGGTTGAGCCCCGCGGACGGCGGGGCCACTCGGACAACAACCGGATCTCCTTCATGAAACGCCAGATCATCGCGGCGTCGGTCGCGTATTCCCGAAGCCGCTGCAACCTTCTCAAACGCTCGTCGGCAATCCTTGCCACCATGGTGCTCTGTTTTGCCGCCTTCGGTGCCAGCGCCAGGGTCGGAGGCCTCTTCGAGCCTCTCGACGTCTTCGAGCTCGAGGTGGCCGCCAACCCGCAGATTTCTCCGGACGGAGCACGCGTTGTCTACGAGCGTCGCGCCTTCGACATCATGACCGACAGCACCCGGACGAGTCTCTGGATCATCGACAGCGATGGCTCTAACCATCGCCCACTGGTTGCAGACGGCGGCAGCTACAGCAGCCCCGTGTTTTCCCCCGATGGGGGGCGGCTCGCCTATTTCGGCACGGTGAACGAGACCACTCAGATTGTCGTCCGCTGGCTCGATACCGGAGAGTCGGCGGTGCTCACGAACCTTCAGTACGCGCCCGCTGATCTCACCTGGTCGCCGGACGGCAGCGCGCTTGCCTTCACCATGGAGTTGCCGGCAGACACAGAACCCCTGGCGGCGGCGCCGAAAAAACCCGAAGGAGCGGAGTGGGCGCCAGCGGTGAAGGTCATCGAGTCTGTTACCTATCGCTTCGACGGCCGCGGCTTTCTGGAGCCGGCCCACAGTCAGGTGTTTGTTGTCCCGGCGCTCGGTGGTAGCCCCGCGCAGCTCACGGAAGGTCCTTATCACCATCGTGGTCCCCTGAGCTGGACCCCGGACAGCTCGGCCATCGTTTTCGGTGCCAACCGCGAGGAAGACTGGGAGTACGATCGCCTGGCGAGTGATCTCTGGCGGGTGACCCTGGCCGATGGGACCCTCGAAGCACTCACAGACAGCGGTGAAGCACAGGCGCCCGTCGTCTCCCCTGATGGCAGCCGCGTGGCCTTTCTCAGCGCCCGTAATGTGCCGGAGCCTTATCGCAATCGATTCCTGAAGGTGCTTGATCTCGAAGATGGCACCGTCAGCACGGTCACCGCCGATCTGGACCGGAGCATCGAGACCGCCTACTGGGCCCGGAATGGGCGCGGGCTCTATATCGTTTATGCAGATCAAGCTCTCAAACTTCTCGCCTATCAGCCGCTCCAGGGGGAACGGCAGGACCTCACGGACGCCATTGGCGGTGTGAGTCTCGGACGTCCTTATGTCAGCGGCTCAGCCAGCGTTGCCGGGAATGGCACCGCTGCGTTTACCGTCTCAAGGCCTGACCGTCCGGCGGAGCTTGCCGTCGTCGATCGGCGCGGCTCGGTTGACGTGCTCACTGATCTGAACGGCGACCTGCTCGGCCGCCGGCAGCTTGGCAAGCTCGAGGAAGTGGTTTACCCGTCCAGTCTGGATGGGACGCAGATTCAGGGTTGGTATCTGTTGCCGCCGGACTATGAGCCTGGCAAACGCTACCCGACGATTTTAGAGATTCACGGCGGACCGCATTCCGCTTACGGTCCCTCCTTCTCCGCAGAGATGCAGCTTATGGCGGCGGCGGGCTACGTGGTTTTTTACAACAACTACCGCGGCAGCACCTCCTACGGCACGGACTTTGCCCTGCTGTTGAAATACAAGTACTCGAGTGCTGATGACTTCGCGGACCACGACACGGGCCTTAACCTGCTTGTAGAGCAGGGCATTGCTGATCCGGAACAGCTCTACATCACCGGTGGCTCCGCCGGCGGTATCGCCACCCTGTATGCCATTGGACTCACGGATCGATTCCGCGCGGCCGCGGCGGCTAAGCCCATAGCTAACTGGATCAGCAAGACACTTACGGGCGACATCTACACCACGCAGATCTCGAACCAGTTTCCCGGTCCGCCCTGGGAGGAGTTTGAGCACTACTGGCAGCGTTCGCCCTTGTCCCTGGTCGGCAAGGTGACCACGCCGACGCTGCTTCTCACCGGCGAAGAAGACTATCGAACACCCATCTCTGAAACGGAGCAGTACTACCAGGCCCTGAAGCTCCTGCGCGTCGATACGGCCATGGTGCGAATTCCCGAGAGTTCCCACGGCATCGCCAGTCGACCGTCGCGACTGATCGCCAAGGTCGCAAACATACTCGCCTGGTTCGAGCGCTACGGCCCCCAGCCGGAACCCGCTGATCTGCCGGTTGCCCTGGACTCGCTGGAGTAAACTGGCGCTACGCTTCAGTCTGGAGGGGATGGATTGCCGGTAGCGGAACGCATCTGCGTGGGCCGCGCGCAGGAGCTCGAAATCATGCACGAGCGCCTGGCGGCCGCCTGTGGCGGTGCCGGTGGGCTCTGCCTGGTTCGTGGCGAAACCGGATCCGGCAAAAGCACGCTGCTGCGGGAGCTTGCTGCCCGGGCGGAGGACCACGAGCGAGCGCCGGTGATTGCCTGGGGTCGCTGCGATCCTCAGCTTGGCGAGCTGCGTCCGCTCTATCCCTGGTCCGGAATCCTTGAGGCCCTGGCTGGCACCAGCGACATCATTGTGCCCGACGAAGGACTTGTTGATAGCGGCGGTGTCCTTGAGCGCGCGCGATCAACCTTCATGGAGCTTGGCCCGGACGTGATCGAGCTCCTGGTGCCGGGCTTTGGCCTGGCGGTGCGTTCGGCGAAGCTCCTGCGCCGTTCGAATCTCGCCCGGCGACTGACGCGGCGAGCCGCGGATGGGGACCGGCGGAGCGCTGATGCAGACCGTCGCCGGCTCGAGGACCAGTACCTCGCGGTGCTTGAGCGGGTATTGATCGAGTCACCGCTGGTGCTGCTCATTGACGACGTTCATTGCGCCGACAGCGCGTCTTTGGCCCTGCTCGAACGGCTTGCTGCCAGGACTGCGGGACTGCCTCTGCTGATTGTGCTGGCGGCCCGGACCGGGGCACCGGCCGAAATAGCTACGCGCCTCGACGCTCTGTCGCAGGACCTCGCGCTCATTGATCTGGACGAAGCGTTGCGGGATCGCGGTGAGCAGCTTGTCGCCGACTATGTTGAGGCGCGAGTGCCCGGCGTGAGCAACGCCTTCGTGACGGAGCTCGCGAGGCATACTGGGGGCCTGCCACTGTTTCTCGTAGAGCTGATAGATCATCTCATTCAGTCTGAGCAGCTGAGAACCTCTGCGGGGGAGTGGCAGGAGGCTGCCGATATCCGCTGGCGGGAGCTGCCAGGCGCCGTGGCGAATGTACTGACTGCGCAACTTGAGGAACTCGATGAAGAAGTCCGCGAGCTCCTGCAGCTTGCGAGCGTTGAGGGGGATCAGTTCACGGTGGAGGTGCTTGCCGGCGTGCTGGAGGAAAGCCCGATCAGCATCGTTCGGAAGCTCAATCGTCAGGCGCCGCAGAACCTCATAGAGCCTCTGGGGACCTTCCAGATCGGGCAGCGGCGTGCCACACGCTTCCGGTTCCGTCACAGTCTGGCGCACCTGCACAGCTACGAGAGCGTGCCGAGCCTCGAGCGGCCCTATCTGCACGCATCGGTTGCCATGCAGTTGGAACAGCTTGCCGGTGATGCCGGAGCTCGCGTGCTTGCAGCACCGCTTGCCAACCATTTCGAACTGGCCGGACGGGCGGACCGGGCGGCAATCCATCATGAAGCGGCCGCTTTATATGCGCAGTCTGCCGGTGCCCTGACTGAAGCCATCAAGCACCTGGAACGCATCGATCACCTGGGTCTTGAGGACTCCCCCGCGGTGCTCTGTCGCCTCGCGGGGCTGCTGACCATCACCGGGAATCTCGAAGAGGCGGAGGTTGCCTTTCAACGGGCGCTGCGCCGAAGCGGGGCCGCGGCACGTGATCTCCTGGCCGATCTGCAGATCAGCTATGCCTACCTGCTGACTCGCCTGCATCGCTTTGATGAGGCTCGTGACGCCACGGAGGCGGCGCTGGGGCTCGCGGACAGCGCACCGGCTATCCGTGCGGAGGCGCTTGTCGCGCGTGCGAATCTCGAGAGCAAACGCGGTAACGCTGAGACGGCGTTGGCTGATGCGGAAGCCGCTGAGCGCGCAACCGCAGGCATTGATGATCCGGTGCTCAAAGCGCGCACGCTGTTCCTTGCGGGCTGGTGCCTTAAGGAGCTCGGGCGCTATGAGCTGGCGCGGGAACGACTCGGCGGCAGTCTGGCATTACTTGAAGATGAGCTGCGACCGAACTGGAACCGCCTTGCGGCCACCCGTAACGCGCTGGCGGATCTGGAGATCAGCCTGGAACACTACCCTGAGGCCAGGCTGCATCTTGAAGCGGCAATCACCGCCTGGCGCCAGTTCGATCAGAACTCGGATGTTGCGGTGGCGCTGAATAACCTCGCCAATCTTGAGAATCGACAGGGACACTACGAAGAGGCGCTTGCCTTTGGCCGTGATGCCTATGCGCTGGATCTGGCGGTGCTTGGGACCGGCCACGCCGAGCTTGCTTTCTCGCTCACCTGTATCGGCGAATCCGAGCATGGTCTCGGCCGCTATGAGGATGCCGTAGCCACGCTGAGCGAGGCCCTCGATCTTCGCGAAGGTGCTCAGGTTCCAGTCGGAAACATCGCCTGGACCCGCTGGCTCCTCGGGCGGTCTCTTGTTGATGGAAAGCTGGATGTTGCTGGCGGCCTGGAAGCGGTAATAGAGGCACGCACGGTGTTTGCAGGCATGGGGGAAGCGGCGCGCAGCGAGCTTAAGGATCTGGACGCCTGGCTTGCGGCGCGTTCATAGCTTGGCGAGACCAAGGATCAGGAGGAACAGCCATGGCTTTCAGGACACTCAAGCTCGCCGACGCGGCCGTCGAGCAGGCACCGGACGGATCCATCGTTCGACTCCTGCCGGACGGTGAACGCGGTGGCCTCGGGCACTTCACGCTGCCCGCGGGTAGGGTGTCCCGGGCTGTCGTCCACCGCAGCGTGGAAGAGCTCTGGTTTTTTCTGGAGGGGGAGGGCGAGTTCTGGCGCTGCTCAGCGGAGGCAGAAGCCGTTGTGCGCGTAGCACCCGGAACGGCCATCACTATTCCGCCGGGCTGCGCCTTTCAATTTCGAGCCAGTGCCG
>JBCDDI010000177.1:0-6912 GCA_039180365.1 Pseudomonadota bacterium | reverse complement strand
GTTTCTCGGGGCGCTGGCGGAAAGTCTGGGGGCAGGCTGGGCGGTTTTCGTCGGTGGGGCCGTTTATCTCTTCGCCATCGCCGTGACGTTGCTGTGGCAGCCACGCGTTCGGCGCCTCGATGGGGCGGCGCTGCAGGCGCCGAGCTCGGAACCAGATGCCGCCGCCGAGGGCGGTCAGCCGTTGGCGACGCGCTGACCTCGCTCTTTTTCGAGTTCAAGCTGCTGATGCAGCACCTGCAGCGACTTGTTCTGCAGCTCCCGCTCCCGCTCAAGCTCGGTCACCCGGCGTTTCTCAACTTCGAGATCCCGGGCGAGACGTTCGTAGTCCATGGTCTTCTGGGCAAGGCGCGCTTCAAGCTCGGCAACCATGCGCTTGGCTTCATCGTCCACAGCGCCGGCGTCACCGGTTGCGGCAGCAGAGCTGGCCTCGGCTTCCGCTTTGGCGAGCTCGGACTTGAGCGTTAACACTTCCGCCTCAGCCGCCGCTGCTTCTGCCGTTGCATCGGCTGCCTGACCGCGGGCAGCACGCAGTTCTTTTTCGAGTCGGATCACCTGTGCCTGGAGCGCGGGATCCGCTTCGGCGGCGTTACTGGCAATCGCACTGGCACTGGCAGGACCAATGTCCAGCGTCTCACCACCCATAACGCTGTCCTCAACGGGCGCATCAACCGGCGTGCCGTCGTTATTCAGCAGCTGGCCCGCGTCGCCGTCGGAGTCGACGTCGGCCAGGTCCTCGAGGGTTTCATGCTGAGCCACGTGCTGTTTCAAGGCGCGTTCTTTGTCTCGCGCATCGCTTTCCGCTTTGCGCACGTCATCCACCAGACCGTTGATCCGCACGTCTTTGTCTTTCAGCTCGTCTTTGAGCCGGTTGATCTGCTCGTCGCGGGAACGGATCAGCGATTCGAACTGCGGCACGCGAGCCCTGGCATCGGCGAGGGTCCGCTGCATGTCTTCGTCCTGCTTCGCCGCCATGATGTGGCGCAGGACCCAACCGGCGGCACCGCCGGCAAGCAGGGCCAGCAGCAGGTAGAAGAACATTTTCAGGATCAGATAGATCACGCTGCATCTCCAATGACGCGGAACTCGACCCGGCGGTTGGCGCGTCGGCCTTCCTCCGTGGTGTTGTCCGCAATCGGTTGAGTCTCACCATAGCCCCGGGATACGAGCTGCGAAGCCGAGACGCCGCTCTGCACCAGATACTTCGCCACCGCATCGGCGCGGCGCTGGGAGAGCTTCATGTTAATGGCGGCATCCCCTTCGGCGTCCGTGTGGCTCGCGATCTCGAGCCGCGTGTCGCAATTCCGGGCAATGCTCGCGAGCAGGGTCAGGAGCGGGACGCTCTCATCGGTGAGGTCGGCCTTGCCGCGCTTGAAGGTCACCCGCTCCCGGGCGAGGAAGTCGTTGAATTCGCGCTGGCAGGTACCTGCTTCGCCGATGATTTCGATCTGGTTGTCCACGCTCGTTACCCCGGACACGTTGGCGGCAATCTCGCCGGCCCGCATCTTCGAGGGGTAATCGGGGGCCGCGCCCGTCAGCACAATCTCCTGACCGGAAGGGGTAACACTGGCCCAGAACAGGTCCTGCTGGCTCACCGCCTCTGCGGCTGAGGTGCCGAGTTCCTGTTCAATGTCCGAGGCTTCGAGGAACACACAGATGAAAAACAGGCACACAAAGAAAGAGCCCGTTGTCGTGAGGACCTCGAATTGGGAAAAACGCAAATCCATGTAACGACAGTTTCCAATTCGATGCGCCGAATTGTCGCTGTATCGAATTGGTAGGTTTGTGATCTGGTTCTCAGGTCCAGCGCTGGCCCTGCCAATCCTCGTTTATGACGGGGTGTCAGCGGGCTGCCAGTTCTGTCTGTGCCGCTTTTCGACCCTGCCACCGCGTTGAATCAGCCGATCGACATAGGCATCAATCCGAGCCGGATCTGATAGCGCGGGCGCAGCACCGCGCACCGCGGCACGGTAGAAACTGTCTGCCGCTACTGGATCAGTCCAATCAAGCTTTGGCGGTCGCAGCCAGTAAGCTGACTGCTCCAGCCACCAGAGAAAGTCGTCGTCGTCCAGCACATCCGATATCCACGCATGTTTCAGATCAACGGTGAGCACCTCTTCGCCAACGCTCGGACCGCGATCAACCAGCAGCAGGTTCATGGCATGGGGTTGCCGATGCAGGACGCCCTTGCAGTACAACGTGCCGAGATAGTCGCCGGCTTTCTGCAGCAACTCATTGCGCGCCTCGGGCTCTGCGGCCGTCATGGCCTCAGCGAACGTTCGGCTGTTCGGCACCCAGCCGGTGATCAGCACACTCAGCTGCAACATGCCGAGCCAGCGGTACTCGAGGAGCGCCACTGGCGCCGCGGTCGCGAGGCCGTTATTCAGAAACCAGAGGAGCTGGCGCCACTCACCCTCCAGACCGCGGGGCAGCAACAGTGACGCGAACTGCCGGCGACGATCCCGCAGCTTTCTACCCTTCACAAAATAGGTGCCCGACGAGGTTGCGAGTCTTCCCCACCATCCCCCGCGCCGAGGTTCCTCAACGAAGCTCTCGAAGGCATCCGGCCCTCGTTCCAGCGCGGATTCAAGCACGCTGATGTCAAGAGACGCACCGTCGGGGGCCGCGTCCGATGGCGGCCTGATTACGCTGCATCGCCCTCGACCGACCAATGATTGTGGGGTTCTGTTCGCCATCGTTCTTCGCGGGGCTAGAATACGGCAACCGCAGAGCGATTACCGCGTATGACACGTTCCCAAGAAACCGAAAGAGTGGTTCAGCACTTCGATTCCGCCGAACAGGCGGCCAGCTACGGCGACGAGTTCAACTCGAAGCGGCACCAGCGAACCCGCAACGTGATCGTCGATGCATTGGCTGCCGTGCCCGCGGGAGCGCGCGTGCTCGACCTGCCCTGCGGTACCGGCAGGTTACTGCCGCTGCTCATGGAAAAAGGCTTCCAATACGTGGGCGCCGATTCATCAGAACATATGGTGGAAGCCACCCGGAAGAAGCTCGCCGCACACAGCGCGAACACTGATGCGGCGAACGATGCGGAGCTCCACGTGCAGGACGTCACTGCCATGTCCTTTGCCGACGACAGCTTTGATGCCGCGGTGGTTAACCGGCTCTTCCATCATTTCACCCAGCGAGCAACCCGCGTCGCCGCGCTGACCGAACTGCGGCGAGTAACAAACGGGCCGGTGTTCGTCTTCTTTCTGAACGCCTGGACCTGGCGCGGGATGGCTTTCCGGGCGCGGCATCTGATCGGTGAGCCCGCCACCCGATGGCCCATCACGGTCAGGGAGTTTCGCGAAAACGGGAAAGCGGCGGGGCTCAAGCTTACGCAGACCTGGGCCACAAGGGGCCGATACGCCAAAGAATGGTACGCACGCTTCGACCGTTGTCCTTAAGCAAACCTTAACCGAATCCCGGTCGGCACGCGCATCAGGGCTCTTCAAGGCGCTTGAGGTAGGCGCGCGTTTTCCACCAGTAGCGGAGGTCTGCCTCCAGCGTTTTGAGGATATGAGGGGCATCATCCTTATAGCGCTGCTTGTGCGGGACGACCCCCTCAAGGCACTCCAGCCACCGATTGTCCTTCTCGTAGCCAAGGCTGACCAGTTTCTCTGCCACCGCCGGATAGGCATCAAGCTGACCGCGGACCCGCGGCAGATGGTCGCGCCAGGCTTCGAGGCGCGCCTGATCGAGACGCCGGGCACCGCCCAGGGAGATGCCGGCACGATCCGGCACCTCCGCTCCGTCCGGGTAGTTCACGAAGTTGCGTCGCCGCTCAAGGAAGGGAAACCGCTCATCGATGGCGCTCTGCACCGCCGCGGGATCGTCGAGCAGATCCTCGTAGCGCAGATTGAGCCAACGGGGGTGGTCGCCGAGGCGCTCGATCACTACCTGGTAGTCGAGCCAACGCCGGAAGCCAGTGAAGTACACGTCCGGAAAATCCGGGTGTCGGCTGGTAGTCACCGCCCGGGGATCCCGGGTCATGGCCACCACGTGGAGCCTTTCGTCCGCAAGAAAGGCGCGTTCGATGCGAATGGTATCGGGCGGCTTCTTGGTCAGATAAAGCGTTTCTCCCGGCGGTACCGGTCGGAACAGCGGCGCTTCGTGTTCCGAGCGACCGCTGAAGACGTAGCCATACCAGAGCAGCTCCATCATCAGCGTCGTACCGCTGCGATAGCAGCCAACCACGTGCACCCGCGTCGGCCGCCTGCTCATGGCGAAGTGCGCTTCGGCCTGAACTGCCACTGAAGACCGATCGGGTTCAGGCCTTCACCCTTCAAAAGGATCGCGTTTGCTGGTGTTGAGCTCATGCTCGGCGGCAAACGCGCGAGCCACTTCCGCCTTGCCGAGATTGTTCTGCGCAAGCGTAGAGAGCGCCGTATAGGCCACCCATTCCGCGGAGACCTCGAAGTATTCCCGGAGCACGTGCCGGTCTTCGGAAAGACCGAAGCCGTCTGTACCGAGCACCTCAAAGGGACCCGGCACCCAGCGCGCAATGGAAAGCGGCAGCGCCTTCATGTAGTCGCTCGCCGCTACGAAGACACCTTCTTCACCTTCAAGCAGCTGCGCGACCAGCGGCTTCCGCGCGGCGTCACCCACGCTCATGAGCTGCTCCCGCTCGGCGGCATTCCCTTCCCGGGCAAGCTCGTTGTAGCTGGTCACAGACCAGAGGTTGCTCGCGATCCCAAGCTCCCGGAGATACTCCCGGGCTTTCTGCACTTCGCTCATGATTGCGCCGCTCCCGAAGAGGTTTACCGTGGCGCCTTCTTCCCGATCGAAGCAGTACATGCCCGCGAGCACGCCAGCCTCCACCTGACCGTCTTGGTCCTCGGGCATGGCCGGCATCGGGATATTCTGATTGGTTACGGTGAGGTAGTAGAAGACGTCTTCCTGTTCGCCGTACATACGGCGAATGCCGTCGCGGACGATGAGAATCAGCTCGTAGGCGAAGGCCGGATCGTAGCTCTTCATGTTCGGCACGGTGCTCGCGATGAGGTGCGAATGACCGTCCTGGTGCTGCACGCCTTCGCCGTTCAGCGTGGTACGCCCGGAGGTGCCCCCAAGGAGAAAACCCTTGGCCATCATGTCGCCGCAGGCCCAGATCATGTCCCCCACGCGTTGAAAGCCGAACATGGAATAAAAGATATAGAAGGGAATCATCGGCAGACCGTGATTGGCATAGGCCGTACCGGCGGCAAGGAAGCTCGCCATGGCACCGGTTTCGCAGATGCCTTCCTGAAGAATCTGGCCGTCTTCCGCTTCCCGGTAGGGTGCAATGGTGCCCGCGTCTACGGGCTTGTATTGCTGCCCGGCGGAGGAGTAGATCCCCGCCTGCGGGAACAGGCCGTCCATACCGAAGGTACGCGCTTCGTCCGGGACGATGGGCACGATATAGCGCCCGAGGGACTTATCCCGCAGCAGTTTCGCGAGCATCCGCACCACCACCATGGTGGTGGAGATGGATCGGTCTGTGCCTTCCGTGCCTTTCAGCAGATCGGCAAAGAGTTCAAGCTCCGGCGGCGCCAGGCGTTCACAAGCAACCCGACGCTGCGGCAGAAAACCACCAAGCGCTTCCCGGCGCGCCAGGGCGTAGCTCACTTCCTCCGATTCCGTCGGCGGCAGATAGAAATCGGCCGCAAGCACGGCCTCTTCCTCGAGGGGAATGTCGAGGCGCTTGGCCAGCTCGCGGCGTTCCTCTGCCGAGAGGTGCTTCTTCTGATGCACCGTATTACTGCCTTCGGTACCCGGCCCAAGGCCATCGCCCTTGACGGTTTTTAACAGCACAACGCACGGCTTGCCGGTGACCTCAGCGGCGCGCTCGAAGGCCGCGTAGATCTTCTGATGATCATGGCCGCCGCGCTTGATGGAGCGGATCTCCTCGTCCGTGAGCGTCTTCATGAGTTCTTTCAGGGCAGGCGATGTTTCCACCCAATGCTCGCGCACGGCATCTCCCGGCGAGACCGTGTACATCTGATAGTCCCCGTCCACGGCCTGCTCCATGCGCTCCTGGAGAATGCCGTCTTCGTCCCGGGCAAACAGTGGATCCCAGCCGCCACCCCAGATGACCTTGATCACGTGCCAGTCCGCGCCGCGGAAGGCGCGCTCGAGTTCCTGGATGATCTTGCCGTTGCCACGCACGGGCCCGTCGAGGCGCTGCAGATTGCAGTTGATCACGAGCACCAGGTTATCGAGGCCTTCGCGGCTGGCGATGTTGATGGTGCCGAGCACTTCCGGCTCGTCGGCCTCGCCGTCGCCGATGAAGGTCCAGATCTTGCCGCCGTTGTCGGGCTTCAGGCCCCGGCTCTCGAGATACTTGGTGAAGCGGGCCTGATAGATGGCACTCGGCGTGGAGAGGCCCATGCTCGCCGTCGGCATCTGCCAGAACCAGGGCAGGCGCCGGGGATGCGGATAGCTCGGCAGTCCGCCGCCTTCCGCCAGCTCCCGGCGGAAGTTGGCGAGCTGCGTGGCCGTGAGGCGACCCTCAAGAAAGGCCCGGGCGTAAACCCCCGGCGCCGTGTGCGCCTGGAAATGCACCTGGTCGCCGCCATAGTGCTCGGAGCGGACCCGGAACACGTGGTTGAAGCCCACTTCCATCATGGTGGCCGCCGAGAGATAGGTGGCGATATGGCCGCCCACGCCAGACCCCGAATCGTAGGCCTGCAGCACCATGGCCACGGCGTTCCAGCGGATGATGTTGCCGATGCGGGTTTCGAGCTCGATGTTGCCCGGATAGCGCGGCTGCTCGCGCACGTCGATGGTGTTCTTATAGGGCGTGTTCAGCGCAGCCTCGGTTAACACCAGGCCCCGGTGGGAAAGGTGCGCCTGCAAGGCGCGCATGAGTTCCCGGGCGCCTTCCGCCCCACGTTCCTTAAGCACGTCGTCCATGGCATCCAGCCATTCTGC
>JBCDDI010000176.1:0-6914 GCA_039180365.1 Pseudomonadota bacterium | reverse complement strand
CTGTGTAACCAGGTCCCGGTCAGTGATGCTGCCAAGGACATCAGTGTGAGCGCTTGAATTCATGTCGATGCCACGCACGGGCTCACTTCGCGCCTTAAGGGTACGGACCAGGGCTTCGCCGAGGTGCCCCGTGCTGCCGGTAACGAGGGTTGTCATGTCAGCGATCGCTCAAGCGTGTAAAGGTTGCTGCCGGTGTGTCCAGCCATGTGGTAATCCGCATGACCATCGGGAAGTGTGTGCGACCCCCCTTGGCGAGCGCCGTCAGCGTTGCCGCGCTGACCCCGCCAATCCGGTCGGCCAGTGCTACCCAGCTCAGGTTCTTGCCGCTGCGGGCGGCGTTGAGGGCCCGGTGGATAGCCGTGGTGTCCCAGCGCAGGATTTTCCCAAGGGGCGGTGGGGTCAGAAGATAGCGTTCGGCGTTTTGCGGGGAGAATCCAGCGACGAAACATTCGGGGCTGCGTTCCAGCCAGAGCAGAATCTGCAGCACGCCGTCTCCCTCCGCGGTGGGTCGGCTGCCGAGCTTGCTGATGGTCCCCGCTGACACGGGCACGAAGCGGCCCACAGCTCTGGCAACCCCCTGCCAGCTGAGCGCTTCCTGATTTTTCTTTGCCTCGATGGCTTCGGCCAGCAGGGGCAGGCTGAAACTCTGCGTACCGGTACGGATTTGCGGGCTCACAGTCTTTCATGAGTCCGACAGTATCGCCGGTCGAACCAGAAGCGTCATCTGCTTGCCCGGAACGGTGCCGGCAGGCTAGCGTTCGACCATGCACCGGTGCTTTTACAGACTTTCGCTAATCACCCCGCTGCTTCTGCTGGCGACGGTAAGTCAGGCCAACATGCGCTGCGGTGATGACATCGTGCAGCGCGGCTACACCTTCTTTGAAGTCCTCGAACGCTGCGGCAAACCGGATCTGGAGTACGCCTGGGATCATCGCTACGTGCCCGGCGTGGAAGCGAGAGTGACCGAGTGGGTCTATGAGCAGGGCACGAATAAGTTCCGGCGCGTGCTGCGCTTTGAGGAAGGTCGCCTGAGGAGAGTTGAGCTGCGACCGAAACCGGAAGTTCCCTTGGACAGTCTTAACGGCAACTGACCGACAACAGGCTCGCCGTCCCTGGCGTGCCCTCGGTCGTGCGCACCTGTTTGTGCGTCCCTCTTCGTGTGTAAAGAGTCTCAGTAGCGGCCGATGCCCTGAATCTCACAGCCATCCGCTTGCACCACGCAGCTCTCCGGGCCGGACGGATCACGTTCGAAAAGACTATCGGTGTTGAAGGGCAACCGGCGAACCCGAGTCCAGCGTTCGTCGATGCGGAACCAGCGGCTCTCATCGATGCTTAGGACCGACTGGGCTTCCCCGCTGGCTCCCTCCGCCTCCGCCCGGCCGATACCTCGGGAGGCGCCGTGGGCGACTGCCTCCGCCGAGGTGCAGTTGGCGTCGATACCAAGGTCTGGGTCCGCGAGCGGATCGAAACAGATGCGCAGCTGGCTCACGGTATAGCCACCGGCAATCGCCGTCTCCGTGAGACTGATTTCCGTACTCAGACAGCGCTCGAAGATGGCAACGAGACGCCCATTGCAGGGCCTGTCTGAGAAGTCGTCACAAACGCCCGGAAACGCGAGGTAGGTCAGTCTGCTCTCCAGAATCGGCCCTGGGACTGCTTCGGTGGTGCAGTCAACAAGTTCTCCAACGAGGGGCGGGACGCCGGTGGAAAAGTCGATCCGGTAGGAGCCGGAGAAGATGGCCGGAGTCTGCCGATCGACGAACGTCTCTCGGGCTGCGGCTTCGTGGGTCAGGAACAAAGCGCCAAGCGCGGCAAGAATCAGTACAGGCTTCATAGCAAGTCTCTCTTCTTTTTCGTTTCAGCTTCGGCCTTTGAGTCTCGCAGTGCCCGCCCGCGCGGGTCCTTTCCCCCGGCTCCTGAAAAGCTGCTTATTGCCTCTTCAGCGATGAACCTGAGTCCAGTAGCGCCAGAAGTCGCTCGAGGAGCTGCCGCCCGTCGCCAGTGACCTTGAGCTCGATGTTGAGCGTCGGCGAGGTGGGTGAGGTAACGACGGGTGGCTCCGCTAGCAGGGACCAGGCCGGTTCCCCAATGCCGCGGACGGCGGCGATCAGTCGGTATCCGCGCTTGGGAATGGTTTCGATGTACTCCGGGTGCCGGGCCCGATCTTCAAGCTGGCGGCGGAGATCGGCGATGCGCCGATGTACGGCCTCGCTCCCCGTGCAGCGACCGGGCCAGAAACGTTCGATGAGCTCATCGGTGAGCACAAGCTGGCCGGGACGACTGGAAAGATAGAGCAGGATATCCATAGACAGCGGCTGCAATGATCGCTCCGTGGCACCGCGACAGATCCGCGCACGATCCGGTTCCACGCGCCAGGCGCCGATTTCGAGTTCAGGGGTCAGTGCAGTCATGGGCTTACTCTCCACAGGCGGTTTTGAACCGATACTCGGGTGTCCAGGCGCTTGTGGCCGGGGAACCGAAGCTCTGATAGTGCGCGCGCACCCGCCAGCGGTAGCGTTCGCAGGCCAGCAAGAGCTCGGGCGGCACGAATCGCGTGCCCGCAGTCTCGAAGGTGGCGGTAGCGCTGCGTCCCCTCAGTTCGAGCTCATAGCGCACAGCGTCCTTTCCGGCTTTCGAGGTGCCGTCGAGCGCTGTCCAGATGAAGAGCGGCCGTCGACCGGGAATGCTCCCCACGCCGAAGGTGCCGCGGGAAACCGGCTCCAGTCCGCGCACGCGGATGGCGGGTCGGGTGAAAAGCTCGGCGACAGTCTCCGCCGCGAGGGCATCGAAGTCCTCGTCCAGCGCCATGGCGAGTCCTGCACCGTTGTTTTCCGCCCAGCTGGAAACGGATTGGGTCGGCAGAGTCTCCCGCCACTGCCGGGAGGCGATGGCGATACCGCTGTGCAGGTTGGTGAGCTCCATGCCGTAGCGAGTCACGAAGTAAACGTGCATCCGGTTTTCCGCCACACGGCTTGTGATCTGATCGAACTCGAGATCCAGCACCGAATCGAAGCCTCTGGCCAGGAGCTCGTGGTTGTTCAGCTCGCGGCCTACGGCCTGCCAGCGCACCGGAGCTGCCTCGGCGAGCGCCGTCTCGAAGCTGTGGACCAGAAGAGACGGGGCGTGGTCCAGGGATGCGCTGAGCACGGCGTTACCAGACTGCACCGCTTCCGCTGAGTCGGCCGCTGCCGCCCCATAGACGGCACCACCGGCGGCCACCATCGGTGCCGTTGCCAGGCCAAAGAGGGCGATAAGAAGGGCACCTTCGTCTCCGGATTGGGACGCCATTTCCAAAGAACCGCCCAACCAGCCGGCTCCGGCGCTCCAGGCAGTCCGTCCGGCAGCTTCGCCTCTACCGTCCAGGTCTTCGGTGAGTGTCACCTGCGGGCGCTCGGGCGCGCGCACGGCCATGTAACCGATCTGCTCCCGGGCCGAGGTGCTGAGCGCCGGGGGCTCCGGCGGGGGTTGGGTGACGCAGCCGCCGAGCAGCAGCGTGCCGATAATCAGCCAGTATGACTTGCGCATGACCTTCCTCCACTCATTGCCGGGCAGAGCATGGTCGGATGGTGTCTGAGGAATCCTGACGCGAGGATTTTCAGACTTTAGGGATCTTTAGGTCGCCCTAAGTTGTTGAAAAATCAGGAAGGGTGTTGAGCCGGGGAAGATTCCGAAGTTGCTTCCGTACCCTCCGAATGGCCTTTGTCGATGGCCGCCAGCCCTGGAATCCAGAGGCGCAGGACGAAAAGGCTGAGCCCCAGGAGGACGGCGGCGAGGAGCAGGGCCAGGTCAATGCCCCAGCGTTCCGCGACAGCACTGATTGGGATGATGCCGAGGGGCATGAAGCCGTGCGCCATCATCATGATGGCCATCACCCGGCCGCGTATCTCGTCCGGCAGCGCGATCTGGATCACGCTCATGTTCAGTGAGCCCATGACGGCGCCAAAGAGACCGCAGATGGCGCCGAGGACCATGGCGGCGATGAGGGTGCCGGAGAGGGCGAAGGCGCCGATGAAAATCGCCCAGAGAAAACCGGCCTGAAACATCACCTTGCCTTTTCCGCCGATGTCTCCGGCTCGCGCAAGAAGCAGAGAGCCGCCCAGGGCCCCTGCGCCCGCGGCCGTCATGAGCAGGCCGAGAGTGTCCGGCCCGCCGAGAATGATGTCGGCATTGAAGGCAGGCATCAGGAAGGTGACGGAGAAACCGAAAGTCATCGGCACGAAGCCCATAACCAGGAGGCCGAGGACCAGCCGCTCTTCACGCATGAAACGGAAACCCTCGCGGATGTCTTCGAGCGGTGTGTTTTTCCCGGTGCCGTGCGGTTCGCCCTGATAGTGGATGAGCGCAGTACAGATCACGCTGACCAGATAAAGCGCCGCGACCGTGAAAATGACGATGCCGACGCCTTCTGCCGACGAAGTGTCCCCGGCGGCGAAAATGGCAATGAGCCCGCCGGCGAGGGTCGGGCCAACGATGCGGGACAGATTGAAGGTGGCGCTCTGCAGCGCCATGGCGTTCACCACCTGATCGCGGCCAACAATTTCCGGGGTGACGCTGGCCCGAGCCGGCATGGAGAGTGCGAGCACCGTGCCGTTAAACAGACCGAAGTAGATGAAGTGCCAGAAGGTCACGTCACCGCTGTAGACGATGACGGCAAGGGCCGCTGTCGCGACGGTGTTGAGCATGCCCGAGATGATCATGATCGAGCGCTTGCGCAGACGATCGGCGATGACGCCGCCGGCCAGGCTGAAAACCACGGAAGGCAGCATGAAGGAGAGCATCACCCAGGTGAGGGCCATCGGTGAGGCGGTCATGTCGTAGATGAGCCAGCCTCGCGCCACCATCTGCATCTGCATGGCAAAGGTGGCGGCAACGTTGCCGAACCAGAGCAGGCGGAAATCGCGGAAGGCGAGGGAAGAAAACATGCCGCCGGACCCTGCCTCAGTCACGTTGCAGCTCCGACTGGATCACCGTGAGGCGTTCCCGGGTGAGCGTGTAGCGGGTCAGGAGAAAGATCGGCAGGAAGTAGCACAGGGGGATCGCGATCCCGTCGGTGATGGCCATGCGCACCAGGATGTCATAGTCCACCTCGCCGGGCTGAGTGCCGCGGGGAAAGCGGATGTAGAAATCAAGGAGGAATCCGCCGACGATGAGGCCGAGGCTTGAGGTCGCTTTCGAAGAGAAGCCGATGGCCGAGGAAAATACCCCCTCCTGACGACGCTGGACCCTGTGTTCCTGCTCATCAACGAGGTCGGCAACCATGGAGCCGAACATGATGCCGGCGGTGGTGAGCAGGAAGCTGATCAGCCAGGCGTGCACCACCAGTGCCACGAGCAGTAGCGGGTCGCCGTTGTCCGGCCAGATGTCCCAGAAACGGAACAGTACTTTGATGATCGCCAGCACCATGGTCGAGGCGAGGACGGTGACCAGGATCGTCTGCTTCTGAAAGCGCTTCTGCAGCAGCGGGACAAACACGAAGGCGGCCATGGCGCCGATAATGGCAGTGGCGAACCAGCGCAGGTCCTCCGGCTTGAACTCCCAGAAGTAGGTGTTCATGTAGATGTCGAAAACCTGACCGACGCCGGCAATACCGGCGAAGAGCAGCACGCCCACGAAGATCAGTCGGAAATTCGGACTCTGCAACGCGAGAATCACCTGCCGAACGAGACCCATGACATTGAAGGGCGGAGTTTCCTGTACCGGTTGCAGCAGGTAGGGGATCTCCCGGCGTGTGAGGTGCGTTGTCAGCAAACACCAGAAGGTCATCAGGGCCCCGAGGATCATGGCGAAGAGCGGATAGTTGCCTGGATCCAGCTGCCCCGCCGGGTACTCGGGGGAAGAGGTGAAAACATAGGTGTACATGCTGAAGCTAAAGACTACAGCGCCGATCCAGCCAACAAGGTAGCGGAACGTGATGATCGACGTCCGCTCCACGTAGTCGTCGGAGAACTCTGCGGCCAGCGCATTCCAGGGCATGATGAAAAACGTGAAGGCCGTGCGCGTGGCCAGGGTGAACGCAAACATCCAGCCCACAAGCACCATCTCGCTCGCTCCAGCGGGCGGACTGAACAACAGAAAGATAGCAAGGCCCAGCGGTATCGCGGCCGCATACATGAAGGGATGCCGACGGCCGAGGCGGGACCGGAAGTTATCCGAATAGGCGCCCACAAGCGGGTCTGTAATCGCGTCGGCAAACAGGCACAGGGCCAGGATCAGGGAGGCTGTTGAAGCCGGGACGCCGAGGATCTGGCTGTAGTAGAGGAGCAGGAAATTGTTAAAGGCGAAATCTTTATGGCTGTTCGGCAGGCCGCCGATGCCCTGAAAGATCTTGGTGCTGACCGGAACCTTGCCCTCTCTTTTGCGTTCGCGCTGGTACTCCACTGCGGTATCGGTCATCCAACCAGTATACAGAGGCGCGGATTCAGGGCACCGGCGCTTTGCAGGCAAGGGTTGCACCAATGTGGCGCACAAATCTGGTGCATCCGAATTCGCTGACCCGGCCTGGTGCGCGATTGTGCTTGAGGGGGCCATCGCCTGTGCTCTGTGGGCTGGCCCGCCCTTTGCATTGTCACTGTGCAGGCAATGGAGTCTTGGAGATCCCCATGAACTGGCTGATTGTCACCGACCTCGACGGCACCCTGCTTGACGACGAGTACATGAACTCAAAGGCTGGTGCCGCCATCGACACCATCTCCGCCAGCTACGGCGACGCGCGAGTGGCTCTGGCATCGAGCAAAACCCCTTCTGAGATGATCGATCTCGTCCGCCACTGCGAATCGGATCCGGTTCTCATTTTCGAGAACGGTTCCGGCATCGCCTGGCGGGAAGAGAGTCTCTGCCGCCCCGGGCGGCCGCGCCGTGGCGGCGTTGGACTGGAATGTTTAGGCACCCCGTATCCGGAGGTGCGTGGAGCCCGT
>JBCDDI010000175.1:0-6924 GCA_039180365.1 Pseudomonadota bacterium | reverse complement strand
GCGCCGGGTTTCTTCCTTGCTCTGGTCCGCCAGCGACTCCAGGGGAACGCCGACAAAGCCTGAACGCAGGTAGATGAGCACGCCGCCACCCAGCGCCCCAATACGATCGAGAGACACATCGAGCAGACTCTGCTCGTGATTGGTCTGCGGACCGAAAATGTCATCGAGGAGTTTCTCCCGATGAATGCGCACGGGAACGGATTCCCCCAGCTCACCAAAGACCAGGGCAATGTGCTCTGCGTCTTCGAACCGGGTTTTATAGGAAACAGCGCGGGCCTTGCCGATCCGCGTCTGCACCTCAAATTCCATGGTCCGCTCAACCAGCTGCTCACGGCGCTGCCGATAGGCAATGAGATCGGCGATGGAAATGATCTTCATGTCGTGAGCTTTCGCGAACTCGATGAGCTGCGGTAAGCGCTGCACGGTGCCGTCGTCGTTCACGAGTTCAGCGAGCAGTCCCACGGGCGGCAGACCGGCCAGCACCGCCAGATCGATCCCGGCTTCCGTATGCCCTGAGCGGACGAGCACGCCGCCGCGGCGGGCAACGAGCGGGAAAATGTGCCCGGGCCGGACAAAGTCGTCTGCGCCCACGTTGGAGCTGGTCAGGGCCTGAACGGTTGCCGCCCGCTCTTCAGCCGAGATGCCGGTGGTCAGGCCATCCTTGTAATCGATGGAGACCGTAAAGGCCGTGCTCATGGGCGCGTCGTTCCGCGCCACCATGGGGTCCAGGTGCAGCCTGGTCGCCTGATCCTCAAGAATCGGCGTGCAGAGAATGCCGCTCGTATGGCGAATCATGAACGCAACCTGTTCCGCGGTCGCCTTACTGGCGGCCATGATCAGGTCGCCTTCGTTTTCCCGGTCGTCGTCGTCGACAACCACAACCATTTCGCCGTTCCTGATCGCGGTGATTGCGTCTTCAACGGTATTAAAGGGATTGCTCATTGCTCTGCGGGGCTCAAAAAATGAGCGCGCAAGCCTATCACGTGCCGGCCGACGCTGCCTGCAGCATCAGTGCCCGTGCGGGAGGAGAAAAACCGCGGCGCCACCAAGCAGCAGGCCTGCGCGAAACCACCAGGAACCGGCTCGCGCTTTGTGCTCGTGAGACGCTCCGAAGAGCGCGACGTGCAGCAGCGAACCGGCAACAAAACACTGAAAAAGCGTCAGCGCCAGGGGCTCAAAATCGTGCCCGGCACCGAGCCCATAGGTCACCGCGGTGCCAAGGATGATGAGCGCAAATACAGACAGCGCGACGACGGCGCCGAACCTGGGGCGTAGCAGCCACCAGACCGCCATACCCACCGGCAGCCGATGGACGATCACGCCGATTGCCAGCTGATGCTCAGCGTGGCCGTTTTCATCAACGGCCGGCAACAAGGCAATGCCGTCAAGCATGGAGTGAACCACCAGGCCGACGGCGGCAACGAGCAGCACCACCAGATGCGCACGTTCGAGCGCCCGCCGATAAACCGCTTCCAGGAGCACCGGGAAAGCAAGTCCCGCCAGGAACAGGACCACGCTCACAGCTCCGAGCGCATCCCAGGCCTCCGGCAGGATGTGCAGGCCGACAATGCCCGCGATGGTGATGAGCACAAAGCCGTCCAGGGTCTCCCGCGTTGCCGGACGGCGTTCCGCAAGTGCAACCAGCGCCGGGCCCGCCAGCAGGGCGAGCGAAGCGAGCGCGAAGGTCATGGCTTAAACGCCAGCATGCAGCCCGTCGCGCAGGGAAAGGCGATAGGCTTGCCAGGCTGGCAGAACGGCAGCAATAAGTGCAAGCCCGAGCACGGCAGCAAGCAGCGACCCCTCGCGCAGCGTCGGCAGCCCGGTACTGAAGCTCACACCAAAATCGCTCGCGAGCAGCGGGTTCGCGATGGCCAGGGCCAGCGTTAAAAGGCCATAGCCAAGCAGGGCGCCGGCCAGGGCAATCAGTGCCGACTCGAAGAAGAGCAGGGAACAGAGATCCAGCGGACGGGCCCCAAGGGCACGTAGGACGGCCATTTCACGGCGCCGTTCACCGAGCGTTGAAAGCAGCCCGACGACCATGCCGATCAACCCTGTAACGACCGTAAGCACGGCCACGGCCAAGAGCGCCAGCTCCACATTGCCGAAGAGGCGCCAGAGTTCATTAAGCGCCACGCCGGGCAGGATGGCGGTCAGCGGCTCATCAGGGAAGCCATTGATTGCCCGCTGAAACTGCAGCGCCGCGGAGCGACGTTCGAGACCGAGGAAAAACGCCGTGATCGACTCCACTTCGATCTCCACTTCCGTGGCCTCGTCGCGATCGAGCTCATCCCCGGCCACCCGCGTGCCGGATTCCCAGCCGATATGAATGGCCTCGATGGCTTCGAGGCCCACATAAACGGCCTGATCCACCGGCGATCCGGTGAACTCAAGGACGCCAACGACCTTGAAGGGCAGCGTATCGTGGCTCGACAGCCCGTCGTCCCGGGTGCCATGGGCGACCACAATCTCCGTGCCGACCTCATAGCCAAGAGCGCGCGCCACCGACGCTCCGAGCACCGCATCGAAGCGCTCGGCAAGCCGTTCGCCCGATGCAAAGGAGAGCGAGCGATCGCCGGCCACGCGCAGATGTTCAAAATAGTCGGGGGTTGTACCAACGACCCGGAAGCCCCGATGTGAGTCGCCGAGCGACAGCGGCACGGCCCAGCGGACCTGCGGATGTCGGCTGATCTTCTCGAAGCTCGAATAGCGGATGTTGGCGGTCGCATCACCAATGCGGAACACGCTGTAAAGCAGCAGCTGCACGGGGCTGGTGCGGCTGCCGACGATGAGATCCGTCCCGGCCACGGTCTGAGTGAAATTCTCCCGGGTTTCCAGACGAATCCGCTCCACCGCAAGAATCATCGCCACGGACACGGCAATGCCGAGCACCGTCAGCGAAACGGACAGCCAGCGTCGCAGCAGGCTCCGCCGCGCAATCGCAAGGCGGCTGACCGGCGCGCTCACGAGGCAGCCACCGACGCCGTGACTCCGAGGGCCAGAGTGCGGGAGAAATGCCGTTCCAGGGTCCGGTCGTGACTGACGAAAAGCAGTGCCGCGGAACTCGCCGCACATTGCTCAAGGAGCAGAGTCATGAAGTCGTCGCGGGCGTCCGCATCGAGGGCGGAGGTCGGTTCATCGCAGATGAGCAGGCTTGGCGAGCCCATGAGCGCCCGGGCCACGGCGACCCGCTGCTGCTGTCCAACGCTCAGGGCTTCCGGTAGACGGCCATAAAGCACTTCCTCGAGACCGAGCGCCCCCAGCAGGCGGCGCGCTTCCTCTGCCGGTGGCGTCGAGACCATCCGCTCGCGCCGGGCCCGGGAGAAACTGAGCGGCAGCAGTGCGTTGTCGAGCACGCTCAAATAGGGCACCAGATTGAACTGCTGAAACACATAGCCAATTTCATCACCGCGGAGGCGATCGCGGGCGCCGGGGCCCAGCTCGGCGAGACTCTGGCCGAGGATGCTGATCGTGCCGCTTGTGGCTAACTCCATGCCGGCGACGAGTGAGAGCAGCGTCGTTTTACCACTGCCGCTTGGACCGTGAACAAAGACGCGCTCACCCCGCTCGAGCCGGAAGTCGGAGATCGACAGCAAAGGCGGGCTATCGGGCCAGCGAAAGCCGAGGTTGTCTATAGCCAGTACTGTTTCTGCTGCGTCGTCCATGTTTGCCGGTCTCTCGGGGCGCAGGATTCTAACCTGAGCCCCGCGCAGGCGCAGGTCCGGAGCCGTTCTTCGGCGCAGCCGTCTCTGGCAACCGGGCACCGCTGCCGATCACGGCCGGGCTGAGGCGCCGATCACATTTCCAGTGCGGCGTCTTCTTTAGACTCGTCGGACCGGAACTGAGCCCGGTCTGAAACCGCACCCGATTGATCTCAAACGAGGGGCTCCCAGGCAGGGCGGCAAGGAGTGCCCATGAATTCAGGGACGATGCACACGGAACTGGCGCCGCTCCTGGCGGAGCTTGTCGCCCAGGAAGGATCCGACCTCTTTCTCAGCGTTGGCGCTCCGCCAATGCTCAAGGTGGATGGACGCATGACGCCGCTCGACGGCGCGCCTGCTGTCAGCGCGCAGCAGGCCCATACGCTGTGCTATTCGATCATGAACGATGATCAGCGCAAGACCTTTGAGGCGACCATGGAACTCAACATGGGCCTGCGCATGAAAGACATCGGCCGTTTCCGGATAAACGTCTTCCGCCAGCAGGAGGAGCCGGCCCTCGTCGCCCGCTTCATCCGCGCCGAGATCCCCTCCATCGAAGATCTAAACCTGCCGCCACTCCTGAAAGAGCTCATCATGGAGGAGCGCGGTCTGCTGCTTCTCGTCGGCGGCACAGGGACCGGCAAATCGACAACGCTCGCCTCCATGGTCGACTACCGGAACACCCATCGCTCCGGTCACATCCTGACCATCGAAGACCCTGTTGAATTTGTCCACGAACACAAAAAGTCGCTCGTTAATCAGCGCGACGTCGGCCTGGACACGGCCTCCTACGAGATCGCCCTGAAAAACGCCATGCGCGAGGCGCCGGACGTGATCATGATCGGGGAGATCCGCGATCAGGACACCATGCGTCACGCGCTGAACTACGCCGAGACCGGCCATCTGTGCGTCAGCACGCTGCATGCGAATAACGCCTACAACGCCTGTCAACGGATCCTCTCCTTCTATGACGAGGCCGCCCACCCACAGGTACTGCAGGATCTCTCCATGCGCCTGAAGGCCATCGTCAGCCAGCGCCTGACCATTGGTCGCGACGGCAAGCGCGTCGCCGCCGTCGAGGTGATGCTGAACACACCGTTCATCGCCGAGCTGCTCCGCGACGGGCAGATCGACAAGCTGAAGGACGCCATGGTTCAGGCCAGGGAGTCCGGCTGCGTTACTTTTGACGATGCTCTGTTCGATCTCGTCCAGAGCGGTCGGATCACCCAGAACGAAGCGCTGCGCCACGCGGACTCGAAGACCAATCTATCGCTGCGATTTAAGCTCGAAGGTGTTGGCACCGTTGACGTGCCCGCCTTCAAGAAGGACGTCGCCTATGCCCGCAGCGCGCCTTTTGAGAACTACCAGACCTTCAAAATCCGGCTCGTTAAGGTCACCGACTGGCCCGATGAGCTGAAGGACCGAATCGATCAGATCGAAACCGGCATTCGCAACACCCTGCTCGAGAAAGGCTTCAAGGAAGTTGAGTCGAATCCGGAAACGGTTGTGCAGTGGGCGCTTGGCACTAAACAGGTGCAGCTGTCGCTACAGGACGTCGACAATCCCGTGCACTCCTACACCGGTATCGAATCCGAATGTGCCCTGCACGGCATGTGGGGCATCAGCGTCGTGGATACGAGCACGGGAAAAGGCGTCTGGCGGGTAACGGCGTCCCGAAAAATCGTTGAAGGGCAACGGGATCAGCAGCACGTTGACGCGGACTGCCGGGAGCTTTTGAGCGAATTTCCGCCTCTGTAGAAACGTAGTCGCGCGATGAACTGGTCGCTCCAGTAACTCGGCGTAAGGTGGATGTCGGTCGAGTTAGCAGTTAACAGGCCGCAACTTCAGAAAATCAGTGCAACTCCGTCTCCAGGAGCCAGTGCCGCGCTTCCGCCGGATCATCAAAGATACCCACGTCGTGATGCGCGCCGACCAGCGCCTGATAGACACGGGCATTCGCTCTGATCATCTCATCCCCGACAACGAAAGCGATGGCGCCCCGGTTCGGCAGGTTTTTCGCAAGGCGAATGGAATCGCGCATTTCGAGCATGCCAACCTCCGGGAGCACCTCCCGGCGCGCATCGCGCAGGACGCGTATCGGGTAAGGCAGCGCCGGATCTGCAAGCCATTCGCGGGTGAAGGCCATCTGCTGTTCCGCTTCGATCAGACCGCTTACGGCAACGTGGACAATTCCGTCATCGATCTTGTAGGTCAAAGGCATCTGGGAGCACGCGTTCCACTGAATCGCAGAGGCCATGTTAGAGCGGTGGCTCAAGGCACTGGAGATAGCCGTCAATTTGGGTCGAATTGTCGAGAGGTAGCGCACGAAACAACCGTGATCAGACTCACATTAGGTGGGGCGTTGGAGCAACAGACAAGCCGACGATGCTTTAACCATCATGGACAACCGATTCTTACGGGTCTAAGCCATCTGTTCATCGATCCACACATCAAGGGCCGGGCCGCCAGGCGGCACTCTGCCTTGAGTTGATCTACCACACTTTGTGGTATAGCTACCACATTTTGTGGTAGATTCGCCACATTATGTGGTAAGGGGAAGTCCACCATGACCCCAGTATTGGAGACGATTGTCGGCAATCGTTCCGCCGCGCAGGTGCTTTTGTTCCTGGAATCCTACGGCAGCGGCTATGCCTCTGGCATTGCGTCCACCTTCGAGGTGCCCGTCATGGCCGTGCAGCGCCAGCTCAAGCGACTGGAAGCTGGCGGCGTACTGGTCAGCCGAATGGTTGGCACGAGCCGCGTCTTTGAATTTAACGAACGTAACCCTACCGTGCTTGCACTGCGCAGCCTCCTGCGCGAAGAGCTCAACGTGCTTCCACAGCAAATGACAAAGCGGTATTTCAGACAGCGGCAGCGACCACGCCGTTCAGGCAAGGCCCTGTAGCTCATGGCCATCACGGCCAACACTCCCGTTGAGCAGGTGGCGGCGCTGGTCAGTCAGGCGCTGGAAGATGCCGGCATTTCCGCAACCTTATCGGGCGGTGGTGCGGTAAGCGTGTACAGCAACAACGAGTATCAGAGCCGCGACCTGGATTTCGTGACATCTGAAGGCTTGGAGTCCATCGACGCAGCCATCGAGCACCTGGGCTTCTATCGAACAAACAAACATGCACGGCAGTTCGACCACCCAGAAAGCAAATGGTACCTCGAGTTTCCACCGGGCCCCCTTGCCTTTGGCTTTATGGTCGTCGACCACGGCGACTTG